>NZ_CAZEQR010000013.1:0-37232 GCF_964513795.1 Tenacibaculum sediminilitoris
GTTCCTGCCGCTACGTCTTGGGAGATGCTTGTTAACGTTTCAAAGTTTGAAATCATTCCACTCAAATCTATAGCGTTTGCTGTTCCATCTTCATCATTATAGGTTAAAACACCTGTCGTAGCATCAAGACTTGCACTGGTTAACGTTTCTAAATTTTGAACCAATGTCAACATATTTATAGTGTTATTAGCACCATTTTCATCAGTATATATTAATGAATTTGTTGGAGCATCGTAAATGAGTTTTGTAACTGTTTCAGACGCAACACTTGAAGTAGAGATTCGTCTCCAAGCACCTTGATACCAATAATAATACCCCGGAGTTATATCTGCAATAGTTTGGGTATTATAAACCAAAAGACTTTCAACATTTCCTGCTGTTATAGTTGTTTGGTCTGTTGTGCTGTTTAGTGGAACTTGAGGGATTAATACCCCTCTATCACTAGACACTATTTCTAATTGAGTAGATGGGTTAGGCATTTCTGTTCCAATTCCTACCTGTGCATTTACTCCTTTAATCAACCCTAAAAGGGTTATAATTAATAATAATTTTTGTTTCATACTGATTTGTTTAAAATAAATTCTTCTCTTTAACTGCCAGATATAGTCTTGTAGCCTTACCTAAACACAAAATTACCTTAAACCACATGTTCTTTTCTTTTAGAAAAATTTAATTTTCTAAAAAAATACACGTTTTTAAGGTCAGGTTTTTTTTATTATATATCATAACTTTTTTTTTGTAAAGTTCCCTTTTTCAAGCTAATAAATAATTCCAAATTGCAATCATTTTCTAATTTCTGTTTCCTTAAATATTTAAGAAACACCAGTATTTACCTTAGCTTCAGCTATAATATTAGAAAATATATATTTGCTTGATACATAAATATACAAAAAAAAATGATATAATCAGTATTCAGTAAATCAATTACAAAATGTTCTATTTCTTGTATTAAACTGATTATGAAAAAGATTTTTGCTAAAAATTATTAACTAGTATTAATTTTTAATAAAGTGATAAAAAGTGTACTTTTAGAAGAGTTTTTTACACAAAATGACACACGAACTTAAAGAAATAATACAGCAGGCTAGCATAAATCAACAACAAGGCATACAAAATGTTTTAGTTACAGTGGTTCATTTAGATGGCTCTTCTTATAGAAAACCAGGAGTTAGAATGTTACTGTCTTCTGATGGAAAAATAATGGGAGCTATTAGTGGTGGTTGTGTTGAAAAAGAAGTTCAACGTAGAGCACAATCGGTTTTTAAAAACAACAAACCTAAAATAATAACCTATGACGGTCGTTATCGTTTAGGTTGCGAAGGAATATTATATATTCTTTTAGAGCCTTTTAATCTTACTTCTGAATTTCTTATTGCTTTTTCAGAAAACAACACTCAAAGAAAATCGTATGATATTACATCCTTCTATCAAAAAGAAGATGAAGGGTTTGGTAATTTTGGCTCTATAATTCAATTTAACAATCAACAAATATTTTCTTTCAATAAAGAGTTTAACACTAAAAAAACAGATCAGTTAACTACTTTTAAACAAACTTTGCAACCGCTATTTCGCTTACTTATTATTGGTGGAGAGCATGATGCTGTAAAGCTTTGTGTGCAAGCCACCCTGTTAGGATGGGAAGTTGATGTAGTTACATCAATAAAAGACCCAAAAGAATTAACTAATTTTCCTGGAGCTAAATCAGTCACTGCACAAACTCCAGAAGTAATTGAACTTTCTCATGTAAACAACAATACGGCAGTTGTTATTATGAATCATAATTTTACGTACGATTTACGCTGGCTAATTAAACTACAAGAGAAAAATCCTATTTATATAGGTATTTTAGGTGCTGCCAAACGACGAGAAAAACTATTTAACGAACTCTTTGGGTTTTCACCAGATATTACTGATGACTTTTTAGACAAAATTTACACTCCTGCTGGCTTAAATATTGGAGCTGAAACCCCAGAAGAAATAGCTTTGTCAATATTAGCAGAAATACTATCTATAATTCGTAACAAAGAGGTGTTTTCTCTAAAAAAAATTACTGGTCGAATCCATGATTAATACAATGCAAAAAACAGCGATTCTCATATTGGCTGCAGGCAGTGCTTCTCGAATGGGAAAGATAAAACAATTACTTCCTTACAAAAACACTACACTACTAGAATGGGCAATTGAACAAGCTCAAAAATTGACAGTAAAAAATGTATTTTGTGTATTGGGAGCTAATAAAGATGCGATTGAAAAGCAACTTACAACAAAAAATGTTGAAGTCATTTACAACCCTAATTATAAAAACGGATTAAGTACTAGCATTGTAGAAGGAATTAATTTTTTACAGAAGCACAACTTTGACAATGCTTTAATAATGCTATCAGATCAACCTCATGTTACTTCTGAATATTTGAGCTCTATGATTGAAACTTCAAAAAACAATCCTTCTAAAATAATTGCTTCTAATTACCAAGTTAGTGTTGGAGTTCCTGCTATTTTTCCGAAGATATTTTTTAATGATTTATTAAACCTAAAAGGAGATAAAGGAGCAAAAAAAATTCTGTTACAACATGATAAAAATGTTGTCAAAGTAAATTCCTCTCAAAACTTACTAGATATTGATACCCCTGAAGACTATCAGCATTTATTAAAGCAATAATTTTAGTCTAAAAAACCTTATTTTTACACAACTAAAAGACGAAACATGAACTTAACCAAGTTTTGCATATATCTAACTTTGGCTATGTATCAAAACCTAGTATTCAACCATTCGTTAGTTTTTGCTTCTGAAGTTGATACTAAAATTAATATAGGATAGGAAACCGTTTTGAAATATATCAAGCAGCTACTTTAGGTGGTAATCATAATTTACGTGGATTTAATAGAGGACCTTTTTCTGAAACCGAAAGTTTTTATCATAGTAGCGATATGCGTTTACGTTTTGGACGTATTTTTACGGAGATTATTTCTATAAAGATTGGTATTACTGATGGTTTTGATTACGGTCGTGTATGGTTTCCTTATTTACCTAATTCACTGCAAATACTTCATGCTTTAAAGGAAATTCACAAGAAGACAGAGTAGCTTTTAGTATTAGTTTTTCATTTTAATTCTTAAAAAATATGACACAACAAATTGTATTAATTACAGGCGCTTTATTTGGTATGTTTGCTATAATATTTGGAGCATTTGGAGCACATGCTTTACAGAAAGTTTTAACTCAAGAACAATTAAAATCATTTGAAACGGGGGTAAAATATCAAATGTACCATGCACTCGTTTTATTATTCGTTGGAAGTTATTTTGAAGTACCTAGCTCAACAATATATTTCGCTTTTGTAATTGGAATCATACTGTTTTCTTTTAGTATTTATGGTTTAGTGCTATCTGATGCAAAAGGTAAAAAAATGAAATTTTTAGGTCCTATTACTCCTTTAGGAGGGGTACTGTTAATTGTTGGATGGGTAACTCTGTTACTTGAATTTTTATAAACCACAGTTACTTAAGAGAGAGTTCATAAATGTTTTTGAGATAAACTCAGGGGCTTTATCACATCTTACATACCTAGACGTTCCAATTTTTTCTTTTAAGTTTCTACAACAGCTTTTGCTGGATAAGAAAGTCCAGCGTTACTAACTATTGCTTCTCTGCTACAGTCATCGATTACGTTAAAAACACGCACTTTCCCTCCATCAATTCAGTACAGCAGGGACTTCTAATGGTTGTTTTATACGAGCAACCAAGTGCTTTTCATAATGATAGTTTAAATTTAAAGTTAGTAAATTCGAATTTATAACTATCCTATTTTTGGGGAAGCCTACAGCTTCTAAAGAAGTATAACACTTGTTGTTTTCGTATTTCTTTTATAGCAACAAAAGGCTCCTGAGTTATTCAGGAGCCTTTTGTGTGTTGGTAATAGTATGATATTATAAATTAACTGTCTTTCCGATACTATTTGAATAGGTTTTGTTGGTAACGCTATCAACATAATTCCAATCGGTTTGTATCCCTGCTGCTGTTACTGTAAGTTTCATATATCCTCTTTGAGAGAAATTACTGTATTGCAAATCGTCTATTAACAAGCCTAATGCAACTTCTAAATCTGTTGCAGATGCTCCTAAATAGGTTTCTAACCCTGGTGATGATACCGAACTTGTAGCTATCTCTACTGCTACTTTTTCTCCTGAATTATTTTTTAAATCGCTATACCACGCATTGTGAGTATCTCCTGCCAGCACTACTACATTTTTACTTTTAAAACTTGCTAAAATGCGTTCTCTTTCCATAAAATAACCATCCCAAGCATCTAAGTTATACGGTAATACTGTTTCTATTCTTGCTGTCTCTTCTGCTGTTAACGTAGGATCGTTTTGTAAGGCTCTTGTTTTAATAGTTACCAACTCTGTAATAGAAGTTTTAAGCAAATTAAACGTTTCTTCACTTGCTGATCCTGCAGCTGATACTTCTGCCAATAGTTTTGCTAAAAGTGTTAGTAGTTCAGCAGGAATTAACATTTTTCCCATTAAAACTTGCTGCCCTATAATTTGCCATGTACTATTACTAGCGGCTAGTTCACTTTCTAACCATCCTAGTTGGGTAGTTCCTAAAAGTGTACGTTGCGGGTTTAACCATGCTTGCTGAAAAGCCGCTGCATCAAACGCTCCTTTATCATCATAAAATGTTGAATATTCTAGCTGCTTGTCTCTTCCTACAACACGGGTATCTAACATAATTAAGTCTACCAAGTTTCCTATTTTTAGGTTTCTATAAATAATTGAATTATCTACAAGGTTTGTCATGTTAGGTAAATATTCACTGTATGCTTTTAATGCACTTTGTTTTCTTGAAGTAAAGCTTCCTTCATCTTCTTGATGGTTTTCAGCTCCGTCTTTATAAGTATCGTTTGCTACCTCATGATCGTCCCAAACACAGATAAAAGGTTTTCTTCTGTGCAATTCTTTTAATTGCTCATCTGAGCGGTATTGACGGTAACGAGTACGATAATCATCTAACGAAATAATTTCTCCCTTTGGTTCTGGTGTTCTAAACGAACCATAAGTCTTTTCTCCATATTCATAGATATAATCTCCCAGATGGATAACAACATCTGCATCCGATTTTTTTATCTCTTCATATACATTAAAGTAACCGTAAGCAAAGTTTGCGCAAGATGCTACTGCTAACGTTACTTCACTTATTGATTCGTTAAAGGTTAACGTTTCCCCTACTGGTGATGTTGCTTTATCGTCAACACTTACAAAACGGTAGTATAACTTTTGTCCTGCATCTAATTCTTTAATTTCAACAGCTACGGTAAAATCTCTTGAAGCATCGGTAGTTACTTCTGCTTGACGAACAACCTCTTTAAAGTTTTTGTCTTTTGCTATTTGCCAAACTAAGGTCGCTGAAGTTTTTTTGGTACTATAACGAGTCCAGATGATAACTTGTGAATTTGTAGGATCAAAACTAGCAACTCCTTGCTCAAAGTTTTTCTCTGTTAAGTTATCTGGGATAGGTAATTCATTAATATCATCATCTTTACAACTGATAAAGTTAGGAACTAAAAGTAGTCCTCCAGTTGCTAATAATGAGTTTCTTAAAAAGCTTCTTCTTTTAATGTTAGTCTTCATACGTAAGGGTCATTTAATTTCCCTGCATAAGTACTATTTCAACATTGCTTTAACGTTAACTAACCTTTACTAAATAAATGAAGTTACTACCAACCTCCAGTAGCACCGCCACCGCCAAAGCCGCCGCCGCCAAAACCTCCACCAAAGCCTCCGCCACTGCCAAAGCCTCCTGACGATCCTCCACCGAAGCTTCCTCCGCCAAAACCGCCTCTACCAGCGTTGCTTAAAATAATGGTTTCTAAGATACCTCTTGCTACATCCGATTTTCTGTAGCCTCTTCCTCCTCCACGGTTTCCTCTACTTCCACTTGAAATAATGATAAAGAATACTACTAGAATGATGATAAAGATAATAAAGCTAAAATCTGTTTTTTTAGATTGCTTTCTAGAACCTTTGTATTCACCACTCATTACTTTAAAAACAGCATCTACTCCACTGTTTAACCCAGCGTAGTAGTCACCTTGTTTAAAGTAAGGAATAATGTCATACTCTATAATTTGTCTAGAAACATAATCGGTTAATAAGTGTTCGGTTCCATAACCTGTTCGTATCGTTACTTTACGATCATCTTTTGCCAACAACATAAATACTCCGTTGTCTTTCTCTTTACTTCCTCCAATTCCCCATTTATGAGCCCAATTAGTAGCCAAATACCCTATTTCTTCTCCTTCTGTTGAACTTATAATTGCGACCACTACTTGTGTAGAAGTAGTGTCGGAGTATTTGATTAGCTTATTTTCTAAGTTTGCCTTTTGATTGGGTGATAAAAGATTGATATAGTCGTAAACACTTGTTTGAAACTTAGGCGTTTCTGGGATTTCAAATCCTTGTGAAAACAAGCATTGTGATATAAATCCTAAAAAAAGAATAAGAATGTAGATTGTTTTTTTCAATTTTAGTTAACCTTTTGATATTTCATTAGACAATTCATCTTCATCATCAATTTCCCAAGGAAAGTGTTCTTTTAATTCTTCTCCCGCTTTTAAAACACCATTAATAATTCCCTGTTTGAAATTACCTTTTTTAAATTGTGTTTGCATTGTATTTTTAGTGGCATCCCAAAAATTTTCAGGTACAACCTCATTAATACCTTTATCTCCATAAATCACAAATTTGTGATCTTCAACAGCTACATAAATAAGTACTGCATTTTGCTGTTTGGTATTAAACATTTTTAGAGTATGAAATACTTCAAGTGCTCTTTCAAAATGAGGCAAGCTGGTACTTGCCTCAATATGAACTCTTATTTCACCAGAAGTATTTTTTTCTGCTAACCTAATAGCAGCAACAATTTCTTGTTCTTCTTCTGCAGTAAGAAAATCTTCTACATTAGACATATGCTGTTAGAATTTAAAATCTACGTCAGGAGCATTTTCTGAACCTGCATCAGATTTGTAACGACTCATTTCATCGAAACCAAAAAGTCTTGCTAAAAATGACCCTGGAAATTTTTTAATTAATTTATTATATGTATTAACATCTTCATTAAAACGATCACGAGCAACGTTAATACGGTTTTCAGTTCCTTCTAACTGACTTTGTAATTCTAAAAAGTTTTGATTTGCTTTTAATTCAGGGTAACGCTCAACAGATACTAATAATTTAGATAAAGCTCCTGTTAATCCTTGTTGTGCTTGTTGAAATTGTGCCATTTTCTCAGGAGTTAAATCGCCTGCATTAATATTTACAGAAGTAGCTTTAGCACGTGCATTGATTACCTCTGTTAACGTACTTTTTTCAAAATCGGCAGCTCCTTGTACAGTTTTAACTAAATTACCTATTAAATCATTTCTTCGTTGATATGAACTTTCAACTTTTGACCATGCTGTTTTAGCATTTTCTTGATATTCTACTGCTGTATTATTAAACCCAACTGCCCATCTGTACATACCGAATACTAAGACTCCAATAATAATTAAAGGCACTAACCATTTTTTCATAATTTTGATTTTTGTATTTATAATTGATTTTTGATTTTTATTAGTTCTGCTTTTACCGTTTCTAATCTACTAATAATTTCCTGATTATTTAAGACTCCTTCAGGGTTTTTCTTTAGCTTTTGTTTTGCTCCATCTAAAGTAAATCCTCTTTCTTTTACTAGATTATAAATAATTTTAAAATTTTTTACATCTTCTTGTGTAAACAGCCTGTCTCCTTTTGCATTTTTTTTAGGATTAATGATTTCAAACTCTTTATCCCAAAACCTTATGAGAGAACTGTTTACCCCAAAAGCTTTAGCTACTTCACCTATTTTATAATATCTTTTATCAGGTAAGTCTATATACATTTTTCACAGCTCATTTTTTGGTTAGTCATACGACTGCCCTTTTTGTTGTGAAGCTTTTTGCATCGCTACAAATTCTTCTGGAGTTAAATCTCCGTAGTAATAGTAAATAGGATTTACTGGTCTACCATTTTTATGTACTTCATAATGTAAATGCGGTGCAGCAGAACGCCCTGTGTTCCCTACATATCCTATTAAATCACCTCTTTTAACTTTTTGTCTTTTTTTAGCTACTATTTTGCTCATATGTGCATAAATGGTTTCGTACCCGTAGCCATGATTAATATAAACTACTTTCCCAAAAGTTGAGCTTCTATGTGCTTTTTTTACAGTACCATTCCCAGATGCAAAAATAGGAGTGCCGGTAGGTGCTGTAAAATCCATTCCATTATGCATACGCCACGACTTTAATATAGGGTGTAAACGCATACCATACCCCGATGCCATTCTTTTTAGATCTTGATTTTTTACAGGTTGAATAGCGGGTATAGAGGCTAACATTTTCTCTTTTTCTTTGGCTAACTCTACTATTTCATCTAAAGACTTTGATTGTACCACCATTTGTTTTGATAAAACATCTAGCTGCTTTGTTGCTTTTTTCACCATTGAACTATTATCAAAACCATCTAAGTGTTTATATCTGTTTACACCACCAAAACCTGCTTTTCTCTGCTCTTCTGGTATTGGACTCGCTTCAAAATACGTTCTATATATGTTATTATCTCTTTCTTGTAAATCAGTTAAGATTTCAGCACTTTCTTCCATCTTTTTTGAAAGCAGTTCATAATGCAATTTTAAATTTTCTAACTCTCTCTTCTGAGTACGTTCTTTTGGTGACATTAAAAACTGGCTAAAACCTATAAAACCAAAGAACATTAATAATAAACTACCCAAAACCCAAAGAGTGATAATTTTAGCTACCTCTCCTTTTTTACTCTCTATCCTTCTATAAGATAAAGTGTCTGGGTCATAATAATATTTTACTTTTGCCATAATGCTAAATGTACTATTTTTGTGCTCTTTAAATTATACATCCTCTAAGGGGATGTACAAGTTTGAAAACTCACAAATTTACAAAATCTTTTAAAACTTATTTTTACAAGTAGTTTTTTAGAAAATTTTTAACAAAAATCAGACAACCAGAGTTTTATGAAATCTCAAGATATTAGAGCTAAATTTTTAGATTTTTTTAAATCAAAACAACACGAAATAGTTCCGTCAGCACCTATGGTGTTAAAGAACGACCCTACCTTAATGTTTACAAACTCTGGTATGGCTCCTTTCAAAGAGTTTTTCTTAGGAAATTCAATTCCTAAAAGTAGTAGGATTTCAGATAGCCAAAAATGTTTACGTGTTTCTGGTAAACATAACGATTTAGAAGAGGTTGGTTATGACACCTATCACCACACAATGTTTGAAATGTTAGGTAACTGGAGTTTTGGCGATTACTTTAAAAAAGAAGCTATTGCTTGGGCTTGGGAATTACTAACCGAAGTTTATAAAATAGATAAAGATATTTTATATGTAACCGTGTTTGAAGGTGATGACAAAGATGGTACAAAAATGGATCAAGAAGCATACGGTTTATGGAAACAACATATTTCTGAAGATCGCATTTTGATGGGTAATAAAAAAGATAATTTCTGGGAAATGGGTGAGCAAGGTCCTTGCGGCCCGTGTTCAGAAATACATGTTGATATTCGTTCAGCAGAGGAAAAAGCGAAAATTGATGGTAAATCATTAGTAAATGAAGATCACCCTCAGGTTGTTGAAATCTGGAACTTAGTTTTTATGCAATACAACCGTAAAGCTGATGGGTCTTTAATTGAACTTCCTGCAAAACATATTGATACAGGAATGGGATTTGAGCGTTTATGTATGGTGTTACAAGGTGTTCAATCTAACTACGACACCGATGTGTTTACTCCTCTAATTAGAGAAATTGAAACAATTACAGGTATTGAGTATGGTAATGATGGAAAAGTTGATATCGCCATTCGTGTAATTGCTGACCACGTTCGTGCAGTAGCTTTTGCTATTGCTGACGGACAACTACCAAGTAATAATGGTGCAGGATATGTAATTCGTAGAATTTTGCGTCGTGCAATTCGCTACGGATTTACTTTTTTAAACAAAAAAGAACCTTTTATTTATAAGTTAGTAGAAACTTTAGCTCATCAAATGGGAGCTGCTTTTCCTGAAATTAAAAAACAAAATACTTTAGTACATAATGTTATTAAGGAAGAAGAAACTTCTTTCTTACGCACATTAGATCAAGGTTTATTACTATTAGATCAAGTTATTGCAACTACCAATGGTAAAACTGTTTCTGGTAAACGTGCTTTTGAATTATACGATACTTACGGATTCCCTCTTGATTTAACACAGTTAATCGCTCGTGAAAAAGGATATGAAATCAATGAGGAAGAATTTAATGCAGGTATGAAAGCTCAAAAAGAGCGTTCTCGTGCTGCTTCTGCTAGTGAAACTGGTGATTGGGTTACTGTATTAGAAGATGATGTTGAAGAGTTTATTGGTTACGATATATTAACCACTAATGTTAAACTAACTCGTTATAGAAAAGTTACTACTAAAAAAGATGGTGATCAATACCAATTAGTATTTAATATGACTCCTTTCTATCCAGAGGGAGGTGGACAAGTTGGTGACCAAGGGTATATTGAAACTCCTAATGGAGATGTTATTTATGTAATTGATACTAAGAAAGAAAATAATGTAATTATTCATTTCACAAAAAACCTACCGAAAAACTTAAACGAAACGTTTAAAGCTGTTGTAAATGATGAGTACAGACGTTTATCTGCTAGTAATCACTCAGCTACCCACTTATTACACCAAGCACTACGAAGTATTTTAGGCGACCATGTAGAGCAAAAAGGTTCTTTAGTGAATCCTAATTACTTACGTTTCGATTTTTCTCATTTTTCAAAAGTTGATAATGACCAATTACAAGAGATAGAAGAGTTTGTAAATGCTCGTATTCGTGAAAATCTTCCGTTAGAAGAAAAACGCAACATTCCAATGCAGCAAGCTATTGATGAAGGTGCGATTGCTTTATTTGGAGAAAAATATGGAGATAGTGTTCGTGCCATTCGTTTTGGACAATCGATGGAATTGTGTGGTGGAACGCACGTACAACAAACTGGTGATATTTGGTATTTTAAAATAAAATCGGAAGGTGCAGTAGCTGCTGGAATTAGAAGAATTGAAGCGATTTCTAATATAGCTGTTGGTGATTATTTTGAAGATGTTGAACGCAACTACGATGCTGTAAAACAATTATTAAAAAACCCTAAAGATGTTGCTAAATCGGTTAGTAGTTTACAAGATGAAAATACTGCGTTAAAAAAACAAGTTGAACAATTGTTAAAGGATAAGGCTAAAAACATGAAAGGTGAACTTAAAAACCAATTACAAGAGGTTAATGGGGTTCAATTTTTAGCAACTAAAGTAGATTTAGACCCAAATAGCATTAAAAACTTGCTGTTTGAATTAGGAGGAGAATTCAACAATCTTTTTGTATTGTTTGCTACTTCGCCTTCACCAGACAAAGCGATGTTAACTTGTTATATTTCTAAAGAGTTAGCCAATGAAAAAGGATACGATGCAGGTAAAGTAGTTAGAGAATTAGGGAAACTAATTCACGGTGGTGGTGGTGGACAAAACTTCTTTGCAACCGCTGGTGGTAAAAACCCTGGAGGAATTCCGAAAGCATTAGAGAGAGCAAAAGACTATATCGCTTAATATATACAATAAAAAAGGTTCAGAAAATTCTGAACCTTTTTTATTGTAATGCTTTTTTATACGTATTAATTGCTCGTTCTCTGGCAAACTTATGCTCTACCATAGGTTGTGGATAGGTTAGTTCATCAAAGTCTTTCACCCATTTTCTAACATATTGTAAATCTTTATCAAACTTTTTTAATTGAGACTCTGGGTTAAACACTCTAAAATACGGAGCTGCATCGCAACCTGTACCTGCTGCCCACTGCCAATTTCCGTTATTCGCTGACAAATCATAATCTAACAACTTTTCGGCAAAATAAGCTTCTCCCCAACGCCAATCAATCAATAAGTGTTTGCATAAAAAGCCTGCTGTAATCATACGTACCCTGTTGTGCATATATCCTGTTTTATTCAACTCTCGCATCCCTGCATCAACCATCGGATACCCTGTTTTACCTTCACACCATTTTTTAAATTCTTCTTCATTATTTCTCCAAGGAACTGCATCATACTTTTGCTTGAAATTCTGAGTAACTACTTTTGGAAAATGATATAAAATTTGCATAAAAAACTCACGCCAAATTAACTCACTTAAAAAAGTTTGGTTGGTTTTTAAAGCAAAACGAATCATTTTTCGAGTACTTACCAATCCGAAACGCAGATATGGCGACAAGTATGAAGTTTTATCTTCAGCAGGAAAATCTCTCACCTCATCATACACCTCTAAATTAGATAGGTTGTATGGTTTTACTTTAATCGTACTTTCTTCAAAACCTATAGAAGCTAATGAAGGAAACTCTATAGAGAATTGATTAAAATTAGTAAAACCTACCACAAACTCTTGTGTATCTTTCTTTTCTGAGAAGTTTTGCAACCATTTATTTTTATACGGGGTAAAAACTGTATACGGAGTTCCATCATTCTTTAAAACTTCGTTTTCTTCAAAAATTACTTGATCCTTAAAAGCATTAAATATTATTCCTTTTGATGCTAAAAAGTCGGCTACTTCCTTATCTCTTTTAATGGCGTAAGGTTCGTAATCTTTATTTGTGTAAACTTTCTCAATTATATATTCTTTAGTTAGTTTTTTCCAAATTGCTAACGGTTTTCCTTTTTTTACTACTAGAGAAGATTGATGCTTTTTCAGCTCTTCATCTAGTTTTTGTAAGGTTTCGTGAATAAAAGTTACTCGTGCATCATTTTTAGGAAGGCTTTCTAAAATATCTTCATCAAAAATAAATAACGGTATTACCTTATTTCCTGATTGCAGTGCTTCGTGCAAACCTTTATTATCTTGTAAACGTAAATCTCGACGAAACCAAAAAACCGATACTTTATCTTCCATTAAATAGTTTTTCTAACGTACTATAACGATGTTTAAAAATTCCTTTTAACTGCTTCTTTATAAAGATTGATTGAGCTATATGACCTAGAAAACCAAAAGGTATTTTATACGATATTTTATCTTTTATTAACGTTCTTCCTTCTGGTAATTCTTCAAACCAATGTTCGTGATGCCACATGCTATAAGGACCAAATCGCTGTTCATCAATAAAAAACTGTTGTTCTTTTACTTGTGTAATTTCGGTAACCCAACTAGATTTAATCCCTAGTAAAATTCCTATTTTATACGTAATTACTTGTCCCGCATAGGCTTTTTTATCAACCTCAGAAGTAATTTGAAACCCCATATGTGATGGTGTTATTTTTTGCAAATTTTCTGGAGTACTGAAAAAATCCCACGCTTTTTCTAACGGAACGTTTAATATTTGCTCAGTGGATAATGTATAAATTCCTGAATGCTTTTTAAAGTGAATCATTATAACAATTTGGTAATTTTCTTGCTCATTGGTTTTGTTATTGAATAAAAAACGTCAATTAATCTTCCTTTTTCATCTACCAAATATTTTTGAAAATTCCATTTTACTGAGGAACTCATTTTTCCGTTTTTCTCTTTTTGTGTTAACCATTGGTATAACGGGTGTTGGTTTTCTCCTTTAACCTCAATCTTTTCTGTCATAGGAAAATCTACTCCATAGGTTACACTACAAAACGATTGGATTTCTTTTATTGTTCCTGGTTCTTGTTCTCCAAATTGATTACATGGTAAACCTATAATTACTAATTTATCCTTGTGGTTTGAGTACAACTCTTGTAAACCTTCATACTGATTTGTAAAACCACATTTTGAAGCTACATTTACAAATAATATTTTCTTTCCTTTGAATTGATGAAGATCTAGGTTATCTCCATTAATACCTTCAATTTTTATATCGTATAACGATTCTTTAGGTTCCACTGTTTGTGCTTTGCCTGAAAAACTAAATAATGCCATAATTAAAAATATTTTTACAGTGTTCATTTTATTGAATTGCTATTTTTATGATTTCTAACGAAAAGTCTTCGTCTTTTTTATTTCCTATTAAAATTGCTACTTCTTTTATTTGGTTAGCAGAAAAATTACCGAAGTTTAACTTTCTACCTCTAAAAGCAGGGTAAAACCCTATTAGTGGCAATATAATTTCTTGTTCTTGTGTATTTGTTCTAAATACTTGTACATAAGAGTAACGCTGAGATTCATTTGATTTTAATCGTAGCTGATACTGTTTTCCATCTCCTTTCACTCTTACTACAATCTTTGAGTGTTGTTTGTTTAAATTTATATTTGTTGGCATTCTCGTCATAGCAAATCCACCATTATTTTCCGTTGACACCTCACCCGAAAAGACTGCCTTTCCGTTTGTATCTATTTTTATTGATGAGCTAGATATGCCTCCCATTACAGTATCATTAACAACGTACCATCTTTGAGTGTTATTATCTTTATCAAAAATTATAATTTCACCATTCAAACACATAAGAAAACTTAGAATTAAAAGCCATTTCATTCTTTACTTTTTTAAATTTTTACACTTACAATTCCTGCATCCATAGGAATTATTTGCCCAGTAATTGCTGATGCTTCGTCAGACAATAAATAAGTGGCTAAACTTGCTACTTCTTCTGCTTTTAAATATTTTTTTAACGGATGTCTATTCTGCATACTCTCTTGTTGTTTTTCATTTCGTAACAAACGAGCTGCCAAAGGTGTATCTGTTACCGTAGGAGCAATTGCATTGAATCTAACTTTAGTCGCATATTCTGCCGCTAGCGATTTTGTAAGCCCTTCTATTGCCGATTTACTTGTTGCAATACTTGCATGAAAAGGCATTCCTAAAAACGAAGCTACCGTACTAAACAACACTACACTTCCATTATTTTGAGTTAGCAAACTTTCATAAGCTTTCAATGTTTTAATTGCTCCAAGAACGTTGATATCTAAATCGGATTGAAAGTCTTCTAATTTTAATCTTGAAAAGGATTTTAGATTGATACTTCCAGGACAATAAACTAATCCGTGTGCTTCTTCTAATTCTGGAAGTTCATCTTTCGTAACATCACATGTGTAATGTTTTATATTTTTATGAGTTTCCGGTACTGTTCTGCTAATATTTATAATGGTATGTGAGTCTTTTAATTTATTAATAATAGCTTTTCCTATACCGCTACTCCCTCCTACTACTACCATTGTTTTCATAGCCTTCCTTTTAATCTTTTTTCTATCTTCTGTTTAATTGTAGTGATGCGTTTCATCAAATCCATTAACTTTTTGTCTTTACTCTTTTTATATACCTCATTAATTGATAAAACTATTTCTTTTGCTTTTCTTGAGGCTAAAATTTTTTCATTTCTAGTTTTAAAAGATTTGTAATTCTTCTCAAACTCTAAGGCTTCTTGAATTAAGTTTACTGTACTCATTTTAAATAGTTTTGAAGTTCAACAATTTTTTCAGGAGTATTAAATATACCTCCATAAAAACATGTAACTGTTGATGACGAGTCGTCTTTTACTCTCCTAGAAGGTACATATAAGTGTTTTGTATCTATAATTACAGCTACATCTTTTGTTTGTAATATTTCTTGTAAATATCTAGCTATTTGGTTATACTGGTAATTATTTTCAAACAACGCTATTTTTGACTTGTTTGCTAGATTTAATTCTGAAAACATCTTATCTATATACATTTTTCAAATATTTAAAACCTATTTTGATAAAAAGTTGATAAGTTGTTTAAAAATAAGTCCATGAAACGGTAAAACAGCATACCAATAGGCTCTTCCCCATATTCCTTTAGGTCTAAATACTGCTCTTTGATAAAGAACACCATCTTTTATAACATATTCTAACCAAGCCTCTCCTGGCAATTTCATTTCAGCAAAAAGTAATAAGCGTTTGTTTTCTTTATCTGCTAGTAAAACGCGCCAAAAATCAAGCGCATCACCAGGTTCTAATTCTGTTGGGTGCCTTCTTCCTCTACGTAAACCTACACCCCCTAAAGTTTGATCTATAAACCCTCTTACTTTCCACAAAAAAGTAAATTTATACCACCCCCTCTTTCCTCCTATTCCCCATATTTTTTGAAGTGTTCTATGTTCGTTTGATACTCTTCTTACTCTTTCATCAATAAAACAACCATACTCAGGAAGGTTAATATGTTGAAAATATTCTTTACAAAAAACACCACTTACCTTAGCATCTTTCCAACTGGATACTACTGAGTTTTGAGCTATTTTATTAAAAGCTTTCTTTACTGCTTGCTTATAAGTTATAGGGCTTACATTAATAGTTTCGTTGATATCACTTTCTTTTCCTATAACCTCAACAGTCATACTATCTACCAATGATTTTGCTAAATTAAATGAGGTAGAAGTAACAAAATACAACCAATAAGACGATAGCTTTGGCGATAAAAGTGGAACTGTAAAAATAAACCTCTTTAGTTCTCTTACTTCTGCAAACTGTAATAGCATTTCTTTATAGGTAAGTACTTCTGATCCAAATATATCATAGGATTGACTGTATACTTTTTCGTTACCAAGTGCTTTTGTTAAGTAGGTTAACACATCTCTAATGGCAATAGGTTGTGTTTTTGTATACAACCATTTTGGGGTTATCATAACAGGGAGCTTCTCTACTAAATCTCTAATAATTTCAAAAGAGGCACTGCCACTTCCTACAATAATTCCTGCTCTAAAGGTTGTTACCGAATATTTTTCTGATTGTAGTATTTTTTCAACTTCAAATCTTGATTGTAGGTGCTTTGACAGTGAATTATCATTTACAATACCACTTAAATAAATAACTTGTTTACAGGTAGTTTGTTCTAATAATTTTTTAAAATTAATTGCACAATCTGCTTCTAACTTTGAGAAATCATTACTACTTGTTGACATAGAATGTATTAGGTAATACGCTGTATCAATATCGTTAGGTAATTCTTCTTTTGGCTTTAGAAAATCGATTTCTAAGAAAGAAATTGATGAAACATTTTTAAATTCAGAGGGTATTCTTCTTATATCTCTAACACAGCAAACTAACTGATGCTTTTGCTCTAACAGCATTGGTATTAATCTTTTTCCGATATACCCGGTTGTTCCTGTAATTAGAATTTTCATTACTATTTAGGTCTTTGATATGACAATCTCTTGTAATTTTCTGCAATCATATAAGTATCTAAACCATTAATCGAAGCTATTTTTTCTTCGGATAAATTTAAGAACCCATCTTCTGAAAGCATTTTGTCTTTAAAATACAAATCCGTAACTTCTCCCAACACTAAAATAGTTCCGTTTGCTTTTATATGGTATTCCTCCAAAAACTTCATTCCTATTTGTAAAGGTGATTCTGCAACAAATGGTGCGTGAAAATCGTTTTTAAATTCTTCTGATAATTTTGTTTTATCAAACTCTGATATTTCCGAAGGGTATTTAGCCGAGGTATGATGCGCTTCCTCAATTATTGCTTCATTAATAGCATTAATTGTATAATATCCTGTTTCTTTTATATTGTTATACGTATTCCTTATAACGGTTGTAGGACGTAATACAAACCCTAAAATAGCAGGACTTGAACCATAATGTACCACCGAACTAAAAACTGCAACATTGGTTATGTTATCGTTAGATTTTGTGGCAATAAGATTTGCTGGTTTATAACCAGAAATGCTATTCATCAAATTTATTTTATACAGATGAGGAAACTCGTCTATTTGTTGACTTGTGATGTGCATTATAAAGTCTTAAAATTATTTATTTTTACTTTGTTTGCCTTTAAATCGTGCATTAAATTATACAAACCAAAGAATGTTCTATTAATGTAAATAAAGTGTTTTGAACCTCTATTTCCATTCATCTTTTTTAACTCTGTACTTTTTGCATATTTTTGACCTAAGTCAGCTATCTTACTAAAGAAATCATCATTAGAAAAATCAAATTCTTCTTGCTGAAAAGGTTGTGTAAAAAGCGATAACATTTCATAAAACAATGCTTTAAAAAATGCAATTTCTTCAGGCGTATCGTCTTTTCTTAAGATTTCTAATTCATAGAGTTTACTTTCAAAAAAAACTGGATTATCTATATTATCTCTTTTCGCTAGCTCGAAATAAGGCACATAAAAGCTTTCAGGAACTTCTTTCATACAGCCAAAATCTATAACAATCAATTCATTTGATTTGGACACTAAAAAATTCCCTGGATGCGGATCTGCATGTACTTTTTTTAGCTTGTGTATTTGATACATGTAAAAGTCCCACAAAGCTTGCCCTAGTTTATTTACAACGTCTTCAGGCTGCTCATTTTTAGTAAATTCTGACAGGTGTACTCCATACATCCAATCCATCGTTAAAATTCTATCTGATGACAAGTCTGGATAGTATTTTGGGAATTTTAAGTTTGGAATATGTTTACAGGCATCAGCTATTTCATTACTCTGTGCAAGTTCTAATTCGTAATTAGTTTCCTCCAAAAGTTTTTCTTCAACTTCTTTAAAGTACTCATCTGAGCCTTCTCCCTTAATGTTAAACATTTTCATCGCAATAGGTTTCACCATTGTCAAATCGGTCGAAATACTATCAGCAACTCCAGGGTATTGAATTTTTACAGCTAGTTCTTTTCCATCTTTTGTGGCTTTATGAACTTGCCCTATGCTTGCTGCATTTACAGATTCTGCTACAAACGTATCGAAAACTTCGTCCGGTCTTTTGTTGAAGTATTTTTTAAACGTTTTGGTTACTAAAGGTCCCGACAATGGCGGAACCGAAAACTGTGATAATGAAAACTTTTCTACATACGCATTGGGTAAAATGTTTTTTTCCATACTAAGCATCTGTGCCACTTTTAACGCAGAACCTTTTAACTCTTTTAAACCGTCGTAAATATCTGAAGCATTATCTTCGTTTAACTGATTTTTTGCTTCTTCTTCTGATTTAGTTATTTTATTCCCGTAATATTTCGCATAATTCACTCCAACTTTCACTCCTGTTGTAACTAATTTTGTAGCTCTTTCTATTTTTGATGTTGGTATTTTATTTAGTATTTTCATAGCATTGGAGATTTTTCTTTCCACAAAAATTTCGCTAAATCAATCACACTTTTTACAGGTGCTATTTGTTGAATATCAAAACTAGCCTTTACTGACTTCTCTATAAAAAGATCCGTTTTCTCAAAGTTTGTCGATTCGTCTTCTATCCAAAATCTTAGAATAAGCAATAGCTGCATCCAATACCCTTCTGCAATGGTTTTATCTTGAATTTTGTTGATTTTATCATTTTTAAAATCAATTTTTTCAAGGCTTATTTCATTTACAAAATGAATAAACTCAGTACGCAGTTCTTGCAGTACTTTTAATTTCGAAAAATCTGTTTTCTCTCTTTTTAACTGTACCAATACATACGACCTGTTTACTGTCAACAATTCAAAAAAGGTAAAATAAAAGCTTAGTAATTTATCTTTAGGTGAATAGTTTTTATAAGCTTCTGTTTTGTGTAGTAAATGAATGGTTTCTTTGGCAAAAATTCTAAAAACAGTTTTTTCTAGGCTTTCAAAGCTTGAAAAGTGTTTATAAAACTCTGATTCTTCAAAGTTATTTTCTTTCGTAAAAGAAAATATTGAATTCGGTTGACCTGATGATAATACCGTATTCATATACCATTCTATTATTTTTTCTTGTGTTATATTCTTTTTTTTTGCCATAGTTTAATTGTTTAATACGATATATGCGTTGAGACTGGTTGCAATCGTCATCCATATTAAATATGGAAGTATAAATAGGGTATACCACTTTACTTTTTTCACATACTCAAAAGTGAAATAACCAATAAGTAACCATAATGAAGCGATTACAACTAAGCCTAGTTTTGTTAGGTGTTGATTAAAAAAGACATAATTCCAACTCACATTTAAGATCCATTGAATTATATACAGGCTTAGTATTTTGTTATTTAAAAAGTTATATTCAAAACTTAGCCTCGTCATATAAAATGCAAACAATAACATAATTGTTGTCCATGCTACTCCAAACACCCAGTTAGCAGGAGTCCAAGGAGCTTGATTTAATGAAATATACCAATTAGTTTTCGGGCCATTATCCATCAACCAAACACCAACAGCAAGTGCTAGAAAATTAGCTGCTAAAAACATTAAAAATCGTATGTATTTATTTTTATTCAAGTTTTTTTTCTTTTTAAAGAATTGAAAATTAGTTGTACTGAAAACAACATTATAAATGCATAAAAAAAATCTTCAAAAGGAATTGTAAAAATCCTGAAGTTTAAGTTCTCTGCATTATTATACCAAACTACTGGTTCGTCTATAAAACTCCCTGTTAAAATTCCGTTGATAAGTAAAAAAGGAATTAGTATCACCAAGAAACTTGGATAATATTCCTGTAATGTATTTAGATGGTATTTTAATGCATATGCTAATAGTAATAAAAACAAACTAAAGTTTACTGTAGTATACCATTTACCAATATTAAAAATTAGCAATAAGCTAACTAAAACTATTAGTAAAAAGCTTAAAATCACTGCTCCTGATTTTGACATCTTAAATTTAGGAAACAGATATTTTAGTACTTCATGTGTAAACAAACATGCATAAGGAATACAAAAAAAGAACAACCATTCTTCTATTGGCATATGTAACAGTTTTAATGACATATGATAATCAGGATTAAATCCCCATACTCCAATTTGTGTAAACCAACTGTCCCAGATTAAAAAAAATAAAGCAACCAACAAGATACTAAGCGCCGCTTGTTTGATATATTGTATAAAGTGAAACTTTTTTTCAAAAACACTATACAATAATGGAATACTTAAACTACCTAAGTTTAAGATTAAATACAAATACTGACTCACTGTCTTTTATTGAAATATTTAAAGGGTACAAACAACATCCCGAAACATTCTCCGTGGTGTTTTCCCAAATGTTTATGATGAATTTTATGTGCTTTTCGTAATCCTTTTAGGTATTGATTATTAGTTTTATCAAACCACTTAAACCTCCTATGAATCAATACATCATGCACTAAAAAATAAGCTAAACCATAGAGTAAAATTCCCAAACCTATAAAAAACAAGAAATTTAGTTCTGGTCGAATTCCAAAGTAAAACAATAGCATGCTAGGGATTGCAAAAACAACAAAAAAAGCATCATTTTTTTCAAAAACATGTGGGTATCCTGGTTGATGATGATCTTCGTGTAAATACCATCCAAAACCGTGCATAACATATTTATGAGTGCACCAAGTAACACCTTCCATTATAATGAATGTTACTGAAGTAACTACTATGTATATTGCCAAATTCATAATGATGTATTTTTTATTATATATGTGTGTAAATAACTGGTATTGTCTTTTTTTAGAAGTGCTTCTTTTAAAAATCGCTTATCTTCTTTAATAGAAGATGTATATCCTAAAATACTGGGAGTATTTTCTTGTATTACCAACCGAACATATCTTAAGTGAATATTATTAGGGTGTTTTAAAATTAACTCTTCTAATTTATTTTTCTCTGTATTAAAAATTTTTAATTTACTCCACGGCATAATTTTATATTTTGCCTGCTTCATTTGCAGAGAAACTACATAGGCACGAATGCTTACTTCTTTATTTTTTTTATATTTATTTATATATGATAATTCTTGTGCCTTAGTTGCCAATTTGTGATACTCTTCTACAAAGTCAGGAACGTCATTAAAACCAAAAATTGATATGCAAAATAGTACTCCAACAATAATATTATTTATCATATTAAATTTAGCTTATACTTCACATAGCTCCTCGCCAATAAATTAATTTTCATAGGATTTGAAATTCTAATTCTGGTATCCATTATTTTTGCAGAGGGTGTTTCTTTTAACTTTTTTAATAATTTTTTGTAATACCTATATGCCATATATACTCCAAATTTTGCTTCAACAGGTAGTTTTAAAATACCATTTTTATAAGCAAAATCAAAGTCATCTTCTATTTCTTTAATAATTATATTTTTCCCTTCGGTACTTAGATTTCCAAAATTAATATTTGGAAAATACGATCTATTCAACTCTTTAAAGTCTTCTTTTAAGTCTCTTAGAAAATTTACTTTTTGAAATGCAGAACCTAAACGCATTGCAGGAGTTTTCAACTCTTCATATTTTTGCTCATTTCCGTTCACAAAAACCTTTAAACACATCAATCCTACAACATCTGCTGACCCATAAATATATGCGTTATATTCTTCCGCAGTAGTGTATTCTGTTTTGTACAAATCTGCTTTCATACTTTTTAAAAATGCTTGTACTAAATCGTCAGGAATATTATATTTATTTACAGTATGTACAAAAGCATTCAAAATAGGATTTAAGCTAATTCCTTGTTTTTTTGATTCATAATACTCTTTTTCAAACTTCATTAACAATTGTTCTTTATCATACTCATGAAAAGAATCAACTATTTCATCTGCAAAGCGCACAAAACCATAAATATTGTATATATCAGCTCGGATTTCTGGTGATAACATTTTCGTTGCTAACGAAAACGAGGTACTATACTTTTGAGTAACTAACTTACTACATGCATAAGAAACTTCATCAAATAATTGTTTCATCTTTGTACGTTTTTAAAATTAAATCTGAAGCTATTTTTCCTGAAATTAAAGACGGAGGAACTCCTGGTCCTGGTACCGTTAATTGTCCTGTAAAAAATAAATTCTTTACTTTTTTGCTTTTTATTTTAGGTCTTAAAAAAGCTGTCTGTGTTAAGATATTTGCCAATCCATATGCATTTCCTTTATAAGAGTTATACTCTTTTATAAAGTCATTCACACAGAAGCTCTCTTTAAATATGACATGCTCTTTTACAGATTGATTTGTTAACTTTTCTAATCTTTCTATTATAATATTAAAATAATGCTCTCTCAGCTGAGGGGTATCTTCTATACCTGGTGCTAGCGGAATTAAAAATGTTGCTGCTTCTCTCCCCTTAGGTGCAAAAGAATCATCGGTTATTGAAGGAAAGCTCACATAAAACAGAGGTTCCTTAGGCCAACTAGGAAAATCATATATTGTTTTTGCATGTACATCAAAGTCTGTATCAAAAAATAATGTGTGATGACATACATTTTTTAACTTCTTGTCAAAACCTACATAAAAGAGTAATGATGAAGGTGCAAAGGTCTTTTTATCCCAATATGATTCTGAATATTGTCTTAGTTTTTTAGGCAAAAGGGTTTCTGTATGATGATAATCTGCTCCACTTAATACAATATCAGACTCCATTAATTTACCGCCTATGATTACTCCTTTTGCTTCTCCTTTATCATTTACTACAATTTCTTCAACATTTGCATTGGTTTGAAACTCTACACCTAAGCTAATAGCTAGAGTAGTCATGCCCTCAATAACTTTGTACATCCCTCCTTTTGGGTGCCATGTTCCCAAACCAAAATCGGCATAATTCATAAAATTATAAAAAGCTGGAGTGTTACTTGGTTTTGCCCCCAGAAATAACACTGGAAACTCTAATATTTGAATTAGCTTTTTACTCTTAATCTTCTTTCTTACTTCATGCCTTATGGTTGAAAAAAATTGAAATATTTTTCCCATAGTGACGGGAGTTACCAATTCTAAAGGAGAAACACCCGGCTTATACACCAAATCATTTATAGAAACATCATAATTATATTTTGCTGATTTTAGAAAAGACTTTAAGTGTTTTGAACTTCCTTTTTCTTCTTTTTCAAAAACCTCATAAATCTCATCTAAAGTTCCAGGTATTATAATTGAGTCTTTTTCTCCAAAGTACACCTCATAAGCAGGGCTTAGTCTATCTAGCTCGTAATAATCTGACGGTTTTTTATCAAAATCAGAAAAAAACTTTTCAAAAACATCTGGCATCCAATACCATGTTGGACCTATATCAAATGTAAATCCATCTCTCAATAGTTGTCTTGCTCTACCTCCAATTGTAGTGTTCTTTTCTAGCACTACCACCTCATATCCAGCTTTCGCTAAATAACATGACGCTGATAGAGAAGAAAAACCCGAACCTATTATGTATACTTTTTTTTTCAAATTATTCCTTATAAATATATTAAATTAATTACAAGCAAGATTAACTTCTTGTTTGTAATTATCATTCTAGTTAAAAAAATTAAGGTAAAAGAACACTATTTACAACATGAATTACCCCATTCGTTCCTTGCACATCTGTTGATGATATTACTACTGATTGTCCAGAGCTAGTCTTTAACTTAGCACCACTCAACAAGTCAACAGTTATAATATTTTCATCGAACATTGTTATTTCTTGATTATCACTTAATTCATTTGATTGCACATTCCCTGCTTCGAACACATGATATTTCAATACAGCTTCAAGAGTTGCTATTGGAATATCACCTAATGCACTCCAAGAATCATTACTATCTAACAGCGCTTGAAAAGCTGTATTTGTTGGAGCAAAAACAGTATAAGGTCCATCTTCTTTTAACAAAGAAATAAAATCTGTAGTATGACGGCTATCTGTTAATGCAGCCACCAAAGAGGTTAACCCGTTATTATTTAATGCTAGAGTAACTACATTAGGTGGTAGCATAACCTTATCAATTGTATGCACAACTCCATTTGAAGCCATGATATCTGTACTCACTGGTTTTGAATCTCCATTAAACTCTACACCTTCATCAACTTCTACTTGTAATGATAACATCTCATCATTTGGTCCTGTTGACAAAGTACTCACATAAGTATTAGATAAATCCGCTGCTTTAATTTCCCCACCTACTACATGCAATAACAAGACAGAGTTTAATGTTTCTAAAGGAATATCATCTAATGAATTCCATGAGTCATTACTATCTAACAACTCTTGAAAAGCTGCATTTGTCGGAGCAAAAACAGTATGAGGTTCTTCTGATTGTAAAGCAGAAACTAAATTAGCCTTTTGTAAAGCCTGAACAAGAGTACTTAAATCAGAAGTTTTTACTGCTACCTCAACAATATCATCTTTTTTCACTACAGGGTTATCATCATCACTACATGATGTTAACAATACAAAACCTAAAAAAAGGCTCATAAATAACGAAACAAAATTTTTAATTTTCATGGTTTTAAAGTTTTTATTAGAGCTTACTCATTTTACTTTTTATAGTCTATACTTTCAGTAACGTTAATCTTTGTTTATTTTTTTTAAAAAAATATTAAACAAAATAAATTTAATTAAAAAAATATGCTTTGAAAATCAAAACATGCATCAAATTTACAATTTATGTTTAAAAAAAACAAAAAAAAGATAAACAAAAAAAGATAATGCTATTATTCAAACTGATCCAAAAAAGCCTTAATAGAAGAATACACCTTAATATTCTCTTTAAATTTCACCTCTTCAACTAACATAGCTTTAATACCTATTGCTAAAAACTCATGATTCGTACCTTTAAGAATTTCTTCTATTTCTAAGAAATATTCCTCCACCTTGTCATCGTAAGGTTGAACTGTCATAAAAGTAACAAAACATATTTTTGATTTGCTTTTAAAAAAATGCTCTAAATTATTTAAAGGCAAACTTTGACCTAGATATATAGTATCGTACCCTCTCAACATAAGTTCATAATTCAAGTACATTAATCCTAATTCATGAATTTCATTTTCTGGCAAAAACAACACATAACTGACCTCAGATTTATTATTAGAGTACTCCAATTTTTCTGTATTAATCTGTATTTTTTGTGTTATTAAATTAGAAATAAAGTGCTCATGAGCTGGCAACAAAGTATCTGTTTGCCACAGTAGCCCAATATGATTCAACAAAGGCACAAAAACATCTTTAAAAATCTCTCTAAAAGTTTTTCTTTTAAGCAACCTGTTATATGCATTATTAAACAATGTTTTATCAAATTGAAACATTGCTAATTTAAAAGAATTTAATGCCTCGTCATTTACCGCCATTTTAAAAGCTAATTCTCTTGCTTTTAAAATAATTGTATCATCAGACATTTCTGCTATTTTAGAAATCTTAATATTGTTTTTATTCAATAGTACAACATTTAGCAATTTTTGTAAATTCTCTGAAGAATAATAACGAATATTGGTATCCGTTCTCTCTGGCGACAACAAATTATAGCGCTTTTCCCAAATTCGTATCGTATGAGCTTTTATTCCTGAAATATTTTCAAGATCTTTAATCGTGAATGTCGACTTTATATTGTTCAATTTATTTTGAATTATTTTGAACAAAGATACAAATTTTAACGAATTATAAACCTACATCACTTCTTATGAAAATTTTATACTTATTTTTGATTGTTATTTTTCTTAAAATTTATGAATCTTCAGACACAAATACCACTTACCAAACAAAAGCATAATCAAATTAATTATCAGTCAAAACTACTTTTACTTGGTTCTTGTTTTTCTGAAAATATAGGTAACAAACTGAACTATTATAAGTTTCAATCAAAACAAAATCCTTTTGGTATTTTATTCCACCCTAAAGCAATTGAAAATTTAATTACAAAAGCTATAAATGAAGAAAAGTATACAAATAAGGATATTTTCTTTCACAATGAACGTTGGCATTCTTTTGAAGCACATTCAAGCTTAAGCACCCTCAGCAACAAAGAGTTATTAAACAACTTAAACTCTTTAATACAACAAACTTCTTTACATCTAAAAAACTCCACTCACCTGATTGTTACCTTAGGTACAGCATGGACATATAGAGAAATAGACTCTGATATGGTAGTTGCCAACTGCCATAAAGTACCTCAAAAAAGGTTTTTAAAAGAATTATTGACTATTGATGAAGTTTCAGAAAGCTTAGAAGCTATCAATTCACTAGTTAAATCAATAAACAAAGATATTTCAATTATTTACACAGTATCACCTGTACGACATTTAAAAGATGGTTTTACAGAAAATCAACGTAGTAAAGCACACTTACTTTCAGCTATTCATCAAGTAGTAGAGCCAAGAAATGCTATTTACTATTTCCCTTCATATGAAATTGTGATGGATGAGTTACGTGATTATCGTTTTTATAATGAAGATATGATTCACCCAAATAAAACTGCTGTGAATTACATATGGGAAAAATTTAAACAGGTTTGGATTACAGAAGATTCATATCAAACGATGCAACAAGTTAAAATCATTCAAAGAGGATTAAACCACAAACCTTTTAACCCAGAATCTGAAGCCCATCAGTTATTTTTGAAAAAGCTACAACAAAAAAAGGAAACACTTTTACAAGCATTTCCTTTTATAAATTTTCAATAATTTATTAAAATTACAACACAAAGTTCCATCCCAAAACGAAACTTAAAGAATTCGTTTTTTGATATTGTCCATTGGGATCACTATCTATATTTGTTAAACCTAAATTATTTCTCAACTCTACAAATAACTCATTAGAATTATCTAATAAAAATATCTTTCCTACACCAATTGATAACCCTAAGTCAAAATCAGTAAAATATTCCGATAAATCTTCACTTAAATCTCCATCATTAACCCTCTCTCTAGCACTTAAGAAATACCCCAAAAACACTCCTCCATTTATATAAAAAGGACTTTTCTCCCCTACTTCATATCTTAATAAAACTGGCAATGTCATAAAATCATATAAATCATAGTTTCTAAAACTATTAATTTTCACTCCATTAATTTCAAACTCAGGAGAAAACACACTAACTATTTTCCTTTCATAGTTTAATTCTATCTGCAATGACAATTCATTCTTTAATTGAATATTTGTAGCAATTCCAAACAAATAACCAATCTCAGAATCATGCTCAGTTATTGAACTATCCTCAAACCTCAAAGAAGAATAGTTACCCCCTCCACTTAAACCAAGTTTCACCTGTCTTTGTGAATAGGAAGAAAGAGTAAACACCCCTATAAAAAAGGAGAAAAGCAATTTATTAAATCTCATAGCTTATTTTTATTTGATTTTATAGCAAAATTAGGCTTGTAACCTAATTTTGCTATAATTTTTACTTTTTCACTAAATATTGATCTACATTTTGCCAAGGCCCTCCGTTAATTACATCTACTCCATGGCTTTGTAAAAACTGTGCTGCTTGACCACTTCTACCTCCGCTTCTACATACTGCAATCACTGGCTTATTCCACGATTTAATCTCCTCTACATTTGTAGGAATTGTTGCTAAAACAATATGCTTAGCTCCTTCGCTATGCCCTTCATTCCATTCTGCTAAAGTTCTTACGTCTAATAGAACTGCTCCTTTAGCTAAATATTCCTGTATTTCGTTACTCATATTTTTCTTTCTAAATAAATTAAATAATCCCATTTATATTTCTTGGTACTTTCTCAACAAAAGTAAACCGTTTTCAATTAACGTAGTGTAACTCTTGTTACTTTTCATGTTTTCAAGGTATTCACCTAGCATTTCTTTTATTGAAAAATTACCTGCTATTGCTAGCTCTAATAATTCTAACGGCAATAACCAGTCATTTTTAAATTGTGAGCTTACTTCATTAAAAATATCCTGAATTTTTTCTTCAGAAACCACACCTTCCTCTCTCATCCTCCTTACTTTCTCATATAAACTGTACAACTTTTTATCAAACTCAGAATATTGAATTTTATGTGTTTTAGTTTCCGACACTTTTCCTACATCTCCAAAAGAAACTATATCTGCTGATCCAGCGAAGGCTGATATTACCTCAACACCTACTGCCATATCATATACTCCCCAATCTGGGTGAAACAATAGATTGTCGCCATGGGTTACTGTACAGTTCTTAAAAGAGATTAATAAAATTTTACCACGTAAATCTCTTGTTCCCGTAATAACTTCTCCTACTACTTTTATTCCTCCTTCAAACTCTAACGTAACTTGTTCCCCTTCATAAATTCCGTAGGCTTTCAAATCACGCGGACTCATATTTTCTATTGGAATGTTAATTCCTTTTAACTTTCCTATGGGACTTCCAAAACCTTCAGCATGATATGCAATTCCGTGCCCTATTAATTCTTTATCTCTATTAGCCAATGCAGTAGGCCCTGCCGTTTGCACATAAATAGCTTTGTTATTTTCATCAGTAATTACATTTTTAAAAACTCCTGATATCTGAATACCAGTACTTAACTCAATAGTTCCTAGGTTTTTAGAGTCTATTAATTTTTCTATTCCTTTTAACCCTCCTGTTCGTATTGCCATTTTATTCGCAAACTGTTCTAGTACTAAGCTTAGGTGAGCAAAATCTGGCGTAACAAACAATTGGGGCTGTGGTTTTGTTATATCAAAACTCATATTAGCTGCTTCAATTGTATAAGGTACTTTTTCTACCTCTTCCTTCATACACCATTTACTTTCACCTATCGAAGAAAGCAATCCTGCTCCATA
The DNA here is from genome assembly GCF_964513795.1 of Tenacibaculum sediminilitoris. NCBI lineage: Bacteria > Pseudomonadati > Bacteroidota > Flavobacteriia > Flavobacteriales > Flavobacteriaceae > Tenacibaculum > Tenacibaculum sediminilitoris. The sequence continues at coordinate 29,393 of NZ_CAZEQR010000013.1, forward strand.
GATTTTCGGGTTTTGAAGTGTCCCTATCAATCCATACTCAACTGTCCACCAATGTAAATTTCTTATTTGAGCCATTTCAGAAAGCTTACCCATATTTTCTTGCAACCACTCAACTTTTTCTTGGGCTTCTTCAATCTCTTTTTTAGTGGAATTAGGATCCTCCTTTAAAATAGACAACAAACGAATAGCTTCGTACATTTCATAATCTTTTGCAGAAGAGATAGCCTTGGCTCCTATTTCTCCAAAACGACGTAAGTATTCTGCATATTCAGGATTTGCAATAATTGGTGCATGTCCTGCTGCCTCATGAATAATATCAGGTGCAGGTGTGTATTCAATATGATCTATCGTACGCATATCTGATGCAATTACCAGCACATTATATGCTTGAAACTCCATAAAAGCATTAGGCGGTATAAAACCATCAACAGATACAGCTGCCCAACCTATTTCTTTTAAAATACGGTTCATTCCTTGCATATGAGGAATTTGCTCTACCGAAATACCTGTTTTCTTTAACCCTTCTATATATGATCCATGCGCTACTTTTCCTAAATAATCTACATTCATACGCATCACATAACGCCATACAGCTTGGTTTTGAGCTGTATACTCTTCATAAGGCTGTTTTACTACAAACTTATGTAGGTGCTTTGGTAATTTTTTTGTGACTTCGTTTAACTCAAAATGAGGCTCCATATTGTTGTTTGTTTTGCTGTGTAAATTTAAGTTTTTTATAGCTTACAAAAAATTGATATTCGTTAAATATATATATTTTGTACATTTACTACTATCATAAAAAAATAAAGTAAAAATGAAATCTAGAGGCTTTAAAACCCGCTTACTAATTGGAATAGCTATTGTCGCTTTTGCCTATTTACGCAAATGCAGCCAACAAGAGGTTAATCCTTACACCGGAAAAACACAAGCTGTAAGTTTATCTCCTGAACAAGAAATTGCAATAGGGTTACAACAAGCTCCTGCAATGGCTCAACAGCATGGAGGCTTGTACCCTAATGATAATACACAAGCTATTGTAGATAAAATAGGAACTAACCTTGTTAACAATACTGTAGCTAAAAAATCTGGATATCAATTTGACTTTCACTTACTAAGAGACGAAAAAACTATTAATGCTTTTGCGCTTCCTGGAGGACAAATTTTTATTACGCATGCGTTATTTTCTAAATTAAAAAATGAAGATCAATTAGCAGGTGTTTTAGGGCACGAGATAGGACATGTTTTAGGAAAACACTCGAATGAACGAATTACAGATGCTAATTTTTGGAAACTATTAACCATGGGAGCCTCTGTAGGAGCTGACTTAGGTCAATTGGCCAATGATATTGGACAACAAACTTTATTAAAAAATGGTAGAGGTGATGAATTAGAAAGTGATGAATTGGGTGTAAAATTGATGATAGATGCTGGCTACAATCCTGAAAACTTAATTGGAGTGATGGAAATTTTAAAAGCAGCCGCTGGCCCAAATAGGGTTCCTGAGTTTCAGAATACACACCCAGATCCAGAAAACAGAATTGAACGAATTAAAGAGGCTATTCGTAAATATTCTAAATAATTATTCTTATAATTATCGTAACATTTAACTAATTTACATGACCTATTAGTAAATCCAAAAATTAATTTGCTATGAGTTTCGGTGGTGAGGTATCCGCAATGATAACCAGTTTAAAAAACAATAACAGAAAAAGAGTTAATGTTTTTGACAAACTAGAACGGTTTCAAAAAGAAAACAGTGATAAATTATATTTTCATAAATCTGCTAGCAAAAAGGAACTTGAAAAAATCCGCCTACAAACCTTAAGAAAAAACAGAAATCTATTTATTAATAATAGTATTGCTCTTTTTATAATCTTCTCAATACTAATATATATATATATATATATATATATATATTGTTTTTGTTTTTTGAATTCCTAAAATATTCCCCAAAAATCTTTCTTACTTTTGCAGTGCAACACACAAGAAATGAACAAAAAAGTAATTTTAATGATTTTGGACGGGTGGGGAATTACTCAAAACCCAAAAGTATCGGCTATATATAACGCAAAAACTCCCTTTATAAATTCGTTATACAATAAGTTTCCGCATGCACAATTAAGAACTGATGGTGAACATGTTGGTTTACCTAAGGGGCAAATGGGAAATTCGGAAGTTGGACACATGAATTTAGGAGCTGGTAGAATTGTATACCAGAACTTAGCAAAAATAAACAACGCTGTAAAAGAAGGAACTTTATCACAAGAAGAAGAACTTCTAAATGCCTTTGCATATGCGAAAGCACATAATAAAAATGTACATTTTTTAGGACTAGTTTCTAACGGTGGAATTCACTCACACATAGACCACCTAAAAGGATTACTTACTGCAGCTGATAAGTATGAATTAGATAATGTGTTTTTACATGCATTTACTGACGGACGTGATTGTGACCCTAAATCAGGAAAATATTTTATCAACGATATCCAACAACACATGCAAGAATCTACAGGTGAATTAGCAACAATTACGGGTCGTTACTATGCCATGGATCGTGATAATCGTTGGGAGCGCATACAACTTGCTTATGATGCTTTAGTTAACGGAAAAGGAACATTTTCTTCAAATGCTTCACTAAGCATTCAACAAAGCTATGATACTAATGTTACTGATGAATTCATCAAACCAATAATTATGGTTGATGAAAACGAACAACCTAAAACTAGAATTAAAGAAGATGACGTTGTTATTTTCTTTAACTTTAGAACCGACAGAGGGCGTCAGTTAACAGAAGCTTTGAGTCAAAAAAACTTTCCTGAGTTCAACATAAAGAAGTTACCATTGTATTTTGTTACTATGACAAGCTATGATGACACATTCAACAACATTCATGTTATTTATGAAGGAAAAAACATTGAAAACACCTTAGGTGAAGTATTAGAATTAGCAGGAAAGAGTCAAATTAGAATTGCGGAAACAGAAAAATACCCACACGTAACCTTTTTCTTTTCTGGTGGAAGAGAAGATCAATTTGAAGGAGAAAAACGTTTATTATGCCCATCACCAAAAGTGGCTACTTACGATTTAAAACCTGAAATGAGTGCTTATGAGATTCGCGATGCTATTGTTCCTGAATTACAAAGTGGTGATGTAGATTTCGTATGTTTAAACTTTGCAAATGGTGATATGGTAGGTCATACTGGTGTTTTTGAAGCAGCCGTAAAAGCATGCGAAGCTGTTGATAACTGCGTAAAAGATGTGGTAACTACCGCATTAGAAAACAATTACACAACTATTCTAATCGCTGATCACGGAAATTGTGAAACAATGATGAATCCAGATGGAACACCACATACATCACACACAACCAATCCAGTTCCTATGATTTTAATAGATAAAGAGTTAAAATCAATAAAAAGCGGTATTTTAGGTGATGTTGCTCCAACCATTTTAAAATTAATGGATATAAAACAACCTAAAGAAATGACACAACATTCGCTTATTTAAAATATATTTTATGAAATGAGCCATAACCAAAAGTTGATATTAACACTGAAATAATTATTGGCGAATTACACCTAACCTATTAAAAAACAAACAGATGAAAAAAACAGCATACCTTTTTATCACCTTACTAATAGTTTCTTGTGCATCGACACCAAAGAACCTTGCAACGAAAAACGAAAATGGAAATTTGGTTGGTATCGCAACTAAAAAAGACTTTCAACAAGAACCGTATGGAAGTGATTGGTTCAATGATTTTTATTCATATTACGAAACAGATAAAGGTACCGTAGAAAAACTAAAACCATACTTAAAAGATATAAAAATAAAAGGATTTATGGGAACTTGGTGTGGCGATAGTAAGAGAGAAGTTCCTAATTTTTATAAAATTTTAGACGAAGCTAAATTCGACTATGCAAACCTTGAATTAGTTACTGTAAACCGTCAGAAAAAAGCCAATGGGTTAGAAGATGGTTTTAATGTAGTTCGAGTTCCAACCTTTATTTTTTACAAAAAAGGGAGAGAAATTGGACGTTTTGTTGAACATGCTGTTGATGGTAGTACAGTAGAAGAAGATTTCTTAAAAATACTATCTGGCCAAGAATACAAACATCCATATCAAAAATAACTGTAAATTTGCGCCTCAATATTTTTACCATGATTACACCCAAAACTAGAGAAGAAATTGAATTAATGCGAGAAAGTGCTTTAGTAGTATCAAAAACCTTAGGTATGCTTGCTAAAGAAGTGAAACCTGGAGTTACTACATTGTATCTTGATAAACTTGCCGAAGATTTTATTCGTGAGCAAGGTGCCATTCCTGGTTTTTTAGGCTTGTATGATTTCCCAAACACACTTTGTATGAGTCCAAACTCACAAGTAGTTCATGGAATTCCAAATAACACACCTTTACAAGAAGGTGATATCATTTCTATTGATTGTGGTGCTATAAAAAATGATTTCTATGGAGATCATGCCTATACGTTTGCTGTGGGTGAAATTGCTCCTGAAACTCAAAAATTACTCGACGTTACTAAAGAGAGTTTATATGTAGGTATTCGTGAATTTAAAGTAGGAAATCGTGTTGGAGATGTAGGGTTTGCTATTCAAAACTTTACAGAAAAGCATGGTTATGGTGTTGTTCGTGAGTTGGTAGGTCACGGGTTAGGACGTAAGATGCACGAAGATCCTGAAATGCCTAACTACGGACGTAGAGGTAGAGGTAAAAAATTTATTGAAGGAATGGTAGTGGCCATTGAACCTATGACCAATATGGGAACTCATAAAATTCGCCAACATAATGATGGTTGGACCATTACTACTCTAGACGGCAAACCATCTGCTCACTTTGAACATGACATAGCCATTATTGATGGTAAACCTGAGTTATTATCTACCTTTAAACACATATATGATGCTTTAGGTATTGAAAGTAATGAAGAAGATGAGTTTAGACAACAACCTTTAGTTATTTAATTTGTGTCTTTATTCAAAACGATATTAAATACCATTCCAAGACCCTTTTTAATTAAGGCTAGCTATATAGTAAGACCTATTATCACTTGGTGGTTAAAAGGTGATAACTTTACAGACCCTATTGATGGAAAATCATTCAAGAAATTTTTACCTTATGGATATGGGATACAACGAGAAAATGCCCTTTCTCCTTCTACATTATCACTAGAAAGACATCGTTTACTATGGCTTTTCTTACAACAAGAAAGCAACTTTTTTTCCTCAGATAAAAAATTAAAAGTATTACATATTGCTCCTGAACAATGTTTTTTAGACCTTTTTAGAAAGCAACAAAACTTGGAATACACAACATCTGATATAGAATCGCCTATTGCAGATGTAAAAGCAGATATTTGCGACCTTCCTTTTGAGGACAATTCTTTTGATGTGGTGTTTTGCAACCATGTATTAGAACACATCTCTGACGACACTAAAGCAATGCAAGAATTGTATCGCGTGATGAAAATGGGTGGATTCGGTATTTTTCAAATCCCTCAAGACTTATCAAGAGAAACTACTTTTGAAGATGATTCTATTACCGACCCTAAAGAACGTGCAAAAATATTTGGTCAGTATGACCACGTTCGCATATATGGGCGTGATTATTTTAACAAACTACGTTCTATCGGATTTACAGTAGATGAAATAGATTACACAAAAAAAATCGCTCCAGAACTAGTGAAACGATATGCTTTAGCCAAAGATGAGATTTTACCGGTGTGTTATAAAAACTAATTTACAAATTCTGCTAGCTCCCCTACATCATTATGATATAACAACACCACTTTAAGTTCTGGATACTCTTTAAGAAACTCTTTTGTTTTTTCTAACCCCATTGCTAAGAAAGCGGTTGCATATGCATCTACATCGGCACAGTCTCCTTTTAATCGAACAGAAACACTTAGTAGGTTACTCTCTTCTGCTTGCCCTGTTTTTGCATTGACAGTATGTACTATTTTTTTTCCATCTTCATTTATTTTATATTTTCTGTAATTCCCTGAAGTTGCCATCGATTCATTATCTAATTCAATTACTTTTTGAATAGAACGAGTTCCATCAATATTTGGTTTTTCAATAGCTACTTTCCACAACTTTCCACATTTTGTTCCTCTAGCTCTAATCTCTCCTCCTATTTCTACAATATAATCGTGAATATTTTTCGATTCGAAAAACCGCCCAATTACATCTACCCCATAGCCTTTCGCAAAAGCATTTACGTTGAATTCAATATTGGGACTTTCTCTATACACCTTCCTGTCTTTTAGCATCACTTTGTCAAACCCTACATTTTCCATCAAAGCGGCAATTTCTTCTGAGGTCAAATCTTTTTTTTCTTTACCAGAACCAAATCCGTAAGCATCAATCAACCTACCAATCGTAGGGTCAAAATACCCATCGGTTTCTTTGTGAATTTTTTTTGCCTTTTCAAACACCTCCACAAACATATCGTCAACAACTACAGTCGTATCTCCTTGATTAATTTTTGAAATATCAGAAGTTGGCATGTAAGTGGATAAAGATTTATTTACTAAATAAAACAAACTATCAATAGATTCTTGGTAGTTTACTTCACTTAGATACGTAATGCGATAAGTTGTTCCAAATACACTACCTTGCAACTTAATATTAGTAGGTTTTTGCTCTTCTTTACATGCTATTAACAATATTAATAATACTATTAGAAAAGTCATTTTTTTTATCATCTCAAAAAAATTTAATCACAAAAATAAAGTATTAACACTTCATAAAAGATTGTTAATTCTCTTTTTTGTATCTTCATTTTCATAAATTTGCTTAAATATTAATAATTACATCTAAAAAAAATCAGAATAAAATGAAAAAAATATTTTTATTCCTTACCGCTTCTATTTTACTAGCATCTTGTGCTTCAACAAAAGAATTAGAAGCAATAAAAGCTAAACATGAACAAACAAAAGAAGAGTTACTGGCTGTAAAAGCGAACTTAACAAAATGTTTAGTTGAAAAAGAAAACTGTGAGGACAAAGCATTTTCTTTAGAGTCTAGAGTAACAGAATTAAAGAAAGATAAAGAAAACACCTTACAACAAGTTGAAAACTTAACTGTTCTAACTCAAGGTGCTAATGACAACATTAAAGAAACATTGGCTCAATTAAGCAAAAAAGATAAGTACATTAATAAAATTAGAGAAGCTGCTTCAAAGAAAGATTCATTAAACTTGGTTGTTGCTTTTCATTTAAAAAGAGAATTACAAGACGGTATTGACGATGAAGATATTGAAGTAAATGTTGAAAAAACAGTAGTATTTATTTCTATTTCTGATAAATTATTATTCAAAAGCGGAAGTTATACTATTAATGAGAAAGCTTCTAAAGTATTAGAAAAAGTTGCTACAGTTGTAAATGGACAACCTCAAATGGATGTAATGATAGAAGGACATACAGACAACACTCCTGTAACTGCTGGTTCAGCATTGAAAGATAACTGGGGATTAAGTGTGTTACGCTCAACTGCTATTGTTCGTGAATTGCAAAATAAATATAATGTTGCACCTAGTAGACTAATTGCAGCTGGTAGAAGTAGTTATGTACCTTTAGTAGAGAATGACACTCCTGCTAACAAAGCTAAAAACAGACGTACAAAAATTATTATTTTACCAAGATTAAATCAATTCTTTGATTTATTAGATCAAAAAGTAGAGTAATTTTTAAAATATGAGTCGTCCTAAAATAGGTTGACAGTTATTTAAAAAATTATATTGAACCAGAGAAGTTAACTTCTCTGGTTTTTTTGTTATGTACAAAGTTAGGTGTTTTCATGTTAAGACTTAAATGTGGTCTTT
>NZ_CAZEQR010000014.1:0-35764 GCF_964513795.1 Tenacibaculum sediminilitoris
CTTCGTGTTCAATTTGAGCTGATTTATTTTTAACCTCTATATAAGGGAAAGTATGTGCACCACATTCGTTCCCCATTAATAATGAATCACATTGTGAAAAGTTACGCGCATTTTCTGCCCTAGAATTCACCTGAACTAAACCACGGTAACTATTTTGTGATTTACCTGCTGAAATTCCTTTAGAAATAATAGTTGATTTAGTATTCTTTCCTAAGTGAATCATCTTAGTACCTGTATCAGCTTGTTGATGATTGTTGGTTACAGCGATTGAATAAAATTCACCTACTGAATTGTTCCCTTTAAGAATACAACTAGGATACTTCCATGTAATAGCAGATCCGGTTTCTACTTGTGTCCAAGAAATTTTAGCATTGGTTTCACATAAACCTCTTTTGGTTACGAAATTGAAAACTCCTCCTTTTCCCTCTGAATCTCCAGGAAACCAGTTTTGTACCGTAGAATATTTTATTTCAGAATCGTCTAAAGCAATAAGCTCAACAACTGCTGCGTGTAATTGATTTTCATCTCGTTGTGGAGCAGTACATCCTTCTAAATACGAAACATAGCTACTTTCATCAGCGACTACTAAAGTACGCTCAAACTGCCCTGTTCCTCCTTCATTGATGCGGAAGTAGGTAGATAACTCCATAGGACAACGAACTCCTTTCGGAATATAACAGAAAGATCCGTCAGAGAATACTGCTGAGTTTAAAGCAGCGTAGAAATTATCTGTTGGAGGAACAACTGAACCAATGTATTTTTTTACCAACTCTGGATGCTCTTGAATTGCTTCAGAAATAGGCATAAAAATAATTCCTTTTTCAGCTAGTGTTTCTTTAAATGTAGTGGCTACAGAAACAGAATCCATTACAATATCAACTGCTACATTAGCTAATTTTTTTTGTTCTTCTAAAGAAATTCCCAATTTTTCAAAAGTTGCTAGTAAATCAGGATCCACCTCATCTAAACTGTTTAGTTTAGGTTTTTGTTTAGGTGCTGAGTAGTAAGATATATCTTGAAAACTAGGTTTTTTATAGGTAACATTAGCCCACTCTGGTTCTTCCATTTGTTCCCAAACTCTAAAAGCTTCTAAACGCCATTCAGTCATCCATTCTGGCTCATTTTTCTTTTTAGAAATGGCACGAACGACATCCTCGTTTATTCCATTGGGAAACTTATCACTTTCAATATCAGTATAAAAACCATATTCGTACTCTTTGGTTTTTAATTCTTCTCTTAAATCGTCCTCGGTGTATTTACTCATCAGTTTTTGTATTCTTTTTGTGATGTATAGGTTTATAGAGAGAAACTCTCTCCGCAACCACAAGTTCTGTTAGCATTAGGATTGTTAAATACGAATCCTTTACCGTTTAAACCTCCAGAATATTCTAAAGTTGTTCCAACAAGGTATAAAAAACTCTTTTTATCAACAACAATTTTTACATCGTTATCTTCAAAAAATTTATCATTTTCTTGTTGGGTTTTGTCAAAAGTTAAGTCATATGATAATCCTGAACAACCGCCACTTTTTACTCCAACTCGAACATAATCGGTTGTAGTATCAAACCCGTCATCAGTCATTAATTCAATGACTTTCTTTTTTGCTGTATCTGAAACTTTTATCATCGTTTAAATAGATTAAATCTAAATGAACTGCAAAGATAATCACAAAATATGATTTATATCATTTTTTGAAATGAATATAATTATTAAGCAATAAGATTTGTTTATAGTCTAAAGATTGATACTGATGCTGAGAAAATTATTGTTGAAAATTAGGGTTGTTTACAAAATTTGTATCAGAAAGACTCAAGAGAAAAGCTTTTAAATCGGCCTTATCTTTGTTCGAGAGTTGTACACCTCCTTGGCTAACTTTTTTCATTAAAGGATCTATTGTAGAAGACTGCTTTAGTCCTTCAGAATAATGGTTTATTACATCCTCCAAAGTGGCAAATCGCCCATCATGCATGTAGGGAGCTGTGAATTTTAAGTTTCGTAATGATGGGGTTTTAAACTTTCCATTATCGTTAGGGTCTCCAGTAACATTACCTAAACCTAAATCGATAAAAGCCTCATCTAATCCATTGTTATGGAATTTATTGTCTGTCCACAAAGGGTTGTTATCGCTTCCGTGGCAATGAAAACAATCTCCTCTAGCTTCATCCATAAAAACATTAAATCCGTTTTGTTCTTCTGGGGTCAATTCAGTTTTCCCTAAAAGATATTGATCAAATTTTGAGTTTCCAGAAATTAAGGTTCTTTCAAACTGAGCAATTGCTTTGGTAACTAAAGTTGAATCTACTTTTGATGTTCCAAAAGCTTGTTGAAAAAGTGTAGGGTATTCAGTATGTTGTTGTAATTTTTCAGCTACATTTTTCCAGGTACTATGCATTTCAATTGGATTACGAACGGGTGAAAATGCTTGACGCTCGATGCTGAGTTCTTTTCCGTCCCACATAAAACGTTCGTCAAAATTCCAAGCTAAATTAAATAATGGCATTGAGTTTCTTGTTCCAAATTTACCATCAACACCTTCACTAAATTGAGTATCATCGGTAAAAGCGTTTTTTGGGTCGTGACAACTAGCGCAAGATTGTGTATTATCTTTTGATAAAATAGGATCAAAAAACAATTTCTTACCTAATGTAATCCCCTCTTCTGTTAATGGATTATTGGTTGGAATAACTGGGGCAATTAATTTTTGTTGAAAGAGTTCAGGTATTTTTAGGGTAGCTGAAACAGGGGTATACATATCCTCTTCTTTAGAAGAACAGCCTACTAGCAAGAGTAAGAATAAAAAAATATAGATACTTTTTTGTGTCATTTTTTTATTGAGTAATTATACCTAAACTAAATACACCACTTTTTCCATTTTCAGACATTGTTTTTTGAGCTTCAAAATCCATCATTAGATTAATACTTTTTTCATTTAAATCCCAATCATTAGGGTTTTTGAACCATTCAGCTACATTCATTTTAACCTCAATAGTTAGGTTGTTTTTCAGCTGAATAGTATTGGTTTCAATATTGAAAGAAGTATCTTCATCTGTATTGGTAGTAGTGTCATAAGCACGGATAATATGAAAATTGTAAGGATTTTCTTTTCCTGTTGTGTCTTTAAAGTTTCCATCCATTTGCATGAAATGATACCCACCACCTAACATTTGAGGTACTCCCCAAGAAGCGGTATTTAAGTCTGGATAAATACCATCAATATTATCTACATTATTAAAACCAAAAGTGAATGATAGTTTGTAAATTCCTTCAGATATTTTTTGAGGAAATGAAAAGTTTATACTTTCAGGGTCGCTTACATCAATTAATTTGTGGCTATCAAGTTTGGTGGTTTCATTTGCGCCATTTGTTAGGGCAACATTAGAAACTAAATAACGCAACCTACTTATGGTGAGCTTACTTCCAGTTTTATTGATGAATTCAGTATTTTCTAAATCAGTCTTTTCTATTAAATCACCATCCCAATTTTGAGTAAATTTAAGTTTAACTGAGACTTCTTTAATTGGCTCATCATTATCTGAGCTACAAGAAAACAGTAATACACTAAGAAAAAAGGTTAAAAAATATTTCATTTATTATTTTAATTTTATAACTAGCAGGTCTGAAAAACCTTTATTTGTTGTTATATCTTGATTATTACTGCTGCTTTCCCCCACAGCTATTATATTTCCATTGGTTAATTCAATAGCATCGTAACAAAAATCTATCTCTGTACCACCTACTGTTTTTTGCCATTGAAGATTTCCGTTAGTGTTAATTTTCATGATTAACGCATCGTTTTGACCTTTATTGGTAAAGCCATTGTCAGTGCTTCTCGAACTTCCAGAAATTAAAAACCCTCCGTCTACTGTTTTTTTTATAGACCGCCCAACATCAAAACTTGAACCGCCATACGTTTTTTCCCAAAGTAACTCTCCTTGAGGAGTTATTTTTATAGCCCATAAATCTGCACCACCTTTATTTTGTGAAATATCATTGTCAGCACTTCTTGTATCACCTATAATAATGAAATTTTCATTATTATCTTTTACTATTGCTCTAGCTTCGTCAATTTCTATTCCGCCAAAAGATTTTTCCCAAAGTATTTTTCCTGTTACATCAATTTTAACAACCCAAAAGTCATATGAACCTTTGTTGTTTGATATATCTACATCGTTGCTGTCAGAAGAACCAATTAATATGTAGCCGTCGGTAGCTTCAGCAATATCATAACAGGTATCAGTATTTGTACCTCCAAAATATTTTCTCCATTCAATATTTCCATTAGTATCAAGTTTCATGCACCAATAATCTCCGCCAGCATGTTTAGCAGTTAGTTTTGAATTACCTAAACCTTCAGATGCAGTTACATCTAAAATACTTCCAATAAAATAGCCTCCATCGGAAGTTTGTATAATCGAGAAACCTTGGTCAGTTCCTGAAAAACCAGTAGTTTTTTCCCAAACAATAGCACCCTTATGGTCTAATTTTAATACCCAAACATCGTCAAAACCTTCATTGGTGTTCACATCTCCATCATTACTTTTTCCATAACCTATAATAGCAAAACCATTATCTTTTGTTTGAATAATTTTAAAAGCTTTGTCATCTTTAGAGCCTCCATAGGTATGTTGCCACAAAAGATTATCATTAGTGTCAAATTTTAATACCCAAAAGTCATATTGAACCATATTTCTAGTAGTTTCAATATCTCCGTCAATACTTTGTGTAAAACCAGCAATAACATAACCTCCATCAAAAGTGTTAATAACACTTCTACCACTTTCATTAATAGAGCCTCCTAAGGTTTTTACAAAATCAATCTTAGGGGTATTTGAAGTAGGATAAAGATGTATTCCTAAATCTTTATTACAGCTGTAAATAGTTGTTATAGTAAGTAGTAATAATGAAAATTTTTTGAGCATTTATTGCTTTTTAAGGATAAATAAACCTCTATTAATATCGCTTGCTATAATTTTACCACTTTTAAGGTAAGGATACACACTCCAAACCCCATTAAAATTAGCATTATCATTTTCAGGATGCGTATCAAAATATCCTGCTTCGATAATGTTTTTATTTTCAATATTTGTAATGTTAACAAAGCGAACTCCAGCGGTATAGTTTGCTAAATAAAAAGTATTTTCTTTAACATATCCATTATGATCAATGGCTGCTGTAGGTCCTGTATATATAAAATGCTGTTTTGGATTATCTAAATCAGAAAAATCGAAAACAATAGTTCTAGTGTCGTTACCAAAATTCTGCTCATCTAGTTCATCTCCCAAGATAAGGTATTTTTGATCTTCGGTAAACCAACCTTGGTGGGAGTAGCCAACATTTGAATATGAAATTTTAGAAATATTTGTAGGATTTGATTTGTCGGTAATATCTACAATTACAACCTCATTTTCGTTACTACCTATTAAAATTTCGTTACCTGTATAATCTGTATCAGGTCCGCTATAGGTTACTACCTGTGCATCATGGCTGTAATTGTCTGTTCCCCAACCACCTTCACTTACAGGGTTTTTAGGATCTTGGATGTTTATAAATAAAGGTCCTCCTTTATAAGTTCCAGACCTATTGGTGCCTACTGGGTAGGCATAACCTGAAGTTTCATTAATAACCATATTATGAGCACTACCAAACCCAGTAAAATGTTTGTCTGCCGTAAATGTAGTAGGAGCATTGGCTACATTTCTAAGCTTAGTTAGGTCAAAAACTTGCATACCATGACTTGAAGCTTCGCTAACTATAAAAGCATGGTTTTTATATGTTTTCACATCCCACCAATCACTATTTATAGTAGCAGATGGAAGTTTTCCTAAATAAACAGGGTTTTCAGTATCGGTAATATCTATAAAGGCGGTTCCATTATTAACACACATAATAGCATACTCTTTGTTAGTGGTTTCATCTGTCCATCCCCAACAGTCACTTCCGCTAGTTGCGTTAAAAGTACTCAAAGGAATATTTAGTAGTAAATCGTATCCTTCGCAAGGAAAACCATTTGCCATTCCATTTTCACAAGGTTTTTTATTTATGCTTTCACAAGCATCTCCTACACCATTATTATTGCTGTCTTCTTGGTTAGGGTTTGCCTTTGTAGGGCAATTATCTTTTGAGTCAACAATACCGTCATTGTCTTGGTCATTTATTGGGTCTTCACCTGAAGGAGAAGAAGAACATGAAGCTAAAAAAAATAGCCCTGCTAAAACAATTAAAACTTTAAGATTTTTCATAAGTGTGATTTTAAAAACACTAAATTAAGTAATTACCTATTTATATAACATACAAAAACTGCAAAACCCTATTTTTATTTTGTCAAGATTAGATAAAGCAAAAATAATTTTGTTTGTTTACTTGTCATTATCTTTATCTTTGCAGTATGTTAGAAGATAAAAATCAAGAGAGAACTTCGTTAGCTAAACTAGGAGAGTTTGGATTAATAAATCACTTAACAAAACATTTTAAAATGTATCACTCTACAACAGTAAAAGGAGTTGGAGATGACGCAGCAGTTATTGGTGTATCAGATAAAGAAACGATTGTAACTACTGATTTATTAGTAGAAGGTGTACATTTCGATTTGAGTTATATGCCTTTAAAGCATTTAGGTTATAAGGCAGTTATGGTTAATTTGTCTGATGTATATGCTATGAATTCGGTAGCCGAACAAATTACCGTGTCAATAGCAGTTTCTAATCGTTTTCCATTAGAGGCCATTGAAGAGTTATATGCAGGAATACAGTTAGCATGTGACACATATCAAGTAGACTTAATTGGTGGAGATACAACATCTTCAACGAAAGGAATATTAATTTCTGTTACAGCTATTGGTAAAGCTAAAAAGGAAGAAATTGTTTATAGAAATGGAGCTAAACCAACTGATTTAATAGTGGTTTCGGGTGATTTAGGTGGTGCGTATCTAGGTTTACAAGTACTAGAGCGTGAAAAACAAGTATTTCAGGTAAATCCTCAAAATCAACCAGATTTAGATAAGTATACGTACATTATAGAACGTCAATTAAAACCAGAAGCACGTAAAGATATTACTAAGTTATTAGGAGAGTTAGAGGTAAAACCTACTTCTATGATAGATGTTTCTGACGGGTTATCTTCTGAAATTATGCATATTTGTACACAAAGTAAAACAGGTTGCAAGATATATGAAGATAAATTACCTCTAGACCCACAAGTTATTTCTACGGCTGAAGAGTTTAATATGGATAGTACAATGATAGCTTTAAGTGGGGGAGAAGATTACGAATTATTATTCACAGTCTCGATAGATGATTATGATAAAATAAAAGGAAATCCCAACTTAACAGTCATTGGTCATATTACCAATCAAAACGAAGGAATGAATTTAATTACCCGAGCGAATCAAGAAATTGAATTAAAAGCACAAGGATGGAATTCTTTTAATAAAGAATAAAATAATAAAAAGATATTCGATTTTTAAAGCATCCTAAGTTTAGGATGCTTTATTTGTTTATAAGAGAATTTTTAAATTCTTCTGAAATAGAAATTATGGTATAAAAATTGTATCTTGGTCAAACAGTAAAAAGATTATTAACAAAAAATCAAAAAGAAGAATGGGAATTTTTTCATTTATTAAAAACGCCGGAGCAAAAGTTTTCGGTATCGGAAAAACAACTGAAGAAGAAGCTACTGAAAAAGCTACGAAATTAGTAGATGCAGTTAACAAACTAGAGCTTTCTGTTGAAAACTTAGCTATTAAAGTAGATGACGACAAAGCTACAGTAGTAGGAGAAGCAGCAGATTTAGCTACTAAAGAAAAAGTAGTTTTAGTGGTAGGTAATACAGAAGGTATTGCTTCTGTAGAAGATAACATGACAGTTGCAGAAGTTGAAGTAATCGAAGAAGCCGCAATGGCTCAGTTCCACACAGTAGTAAGTGGCGATTCGTTAAGTAAAATTGCTAAAGAGTTCTATGGTGATGCGATGAAGTATCCAGTAATTTTTGAAGCTAACAAACCAATGTTAACACACCCTGATAAAATTTATCCAGGTCAAGTGTTAAGAATACCACCTTTAATGGACTAATCAACCAAAGAAAAAGCACTGCATTTTGCAGTGCTTTTTCTTTTAAAATAAGGTGCTTAAAGAATGGTATAGGATAAAAAAGCAGTAGAAAATAATTACCATCTTTACATCTCTTTTTAAAATTATAAAAATGCTCCAAAGAGCCTTAGCACTTACTGCAGTATTTATCGAATCTAATTTACGGAGTTACTTTTACTGTTGCTAAGGAGGTGATAAGAGTATATATACAGTCTTTTGGACTTATATTGATTGTGTAGGTGGAATCACTACGCTTTTTTGGCTATTAGGGCTTTTTGTGAAAGCACCATCTATTGAAAAAGAAGATTACAAAAGAGTGGCAATGGCTGCTTTTTTTAAGGTTTGAGTTATACTACACTTATCAATGCATCAGTAATGATGGTAATCACATCTATTTTAGCGTTAATTTTTGAGAGAATTCATTTAAAAGAAAAGTTAATTTTAAGAAAAATTGCAGGAGTTATTGTTGGTATGGTAGGAGCAATAGTTTAATAGCTTATAGAAACCCACTTAAAGGATATGTAACCAATATGATATTAGGGAATTTCTTAGTATTCGTCAATGCAGCATCGTATGTATGTATTTGGTTGTTGTAAAAAAACTGATAGTAAAATACAATCCTATTGTTTTTGTAAAGTGGTTATATCTTTTTGAGTTGATACTCATGCTTCCTTTCGTTTTTTCTGAATTGTTAGAAGTACAATGGCAAATGATGCCAACATTTACCTATTTGAAAGTGGGTTTTGTAATGCTGTTTACTGCTTAATTTAATTTCTTCGCTTTATCAAAGTAAAAGCCAACTACAGTAAGTTTTTTTATGTGTTTACAACCAGTAGTAGAGGCTATTTATGCTTTGGTTGTAGGGAGCGATTATTTAGATTTTATTAAAAATAGGAGCTGCATTATTAATATTTTTAGTAACCAAACGTCCAGTAAAAACTCCCAATAAATAAATGTATCTTTGCAGATTATTAAACCGAAGTTATGATACAGTCTATGACGGGTTACGGTAAATCCGTACTACATTTACCCTCTAAAAAAGTAACAATCGAAGTTAAATCTTTAAACAGTAAAAACTTAGATTTAAACACGCGAATTCCTTCATATTATAGAGAAAAGGAACTAAGTGTTCGAAAAAAACTAGCAAGCAGTTTAGTAAGAGGTAAAGTAGATTTTTCTATTTATGTAGAAATGACTGCAGATGAAACTTCAACCATGGTGAATACTGGTGTGGTAAGAGAGTATATGCAGCAGTTAAGAAATGTAACACAGGTAGGATCATCTGATGATGTTGAGTTAATGAAAATGGCAGTTAGAATGCCAGATGCTTTAAAAACTGAACGAGAAGAGTTAGATGAAGAAGAGTGGAAACAAATTGATGCTCATATTAATGAGGCATTGAAAGAAATTATTCAATATAGAATAGACGAAGCAAAATCGTTAGAAGAAGACTTTAAAACAAGAATAGTAAATATTCAATCTGCTTTAGAGGAGATTAAAAAATTAGACGGTGATAGGGTTGAGCATGTTAAAGAACGCTTACAAAAAGCATTGACTGATTTAAAAGTTGAGATTGATGAAAATCGCTTTGAACAAGAGTTAATCTACTATTTAGAAAAGCTAGACATCAACGAAGAAAAAGTACGTTTAGCAAATCACTTAAAGTATTTTTTGGAACAATTAAACACAGAGGATTCTAATGGAAAAAAGTTAGGATTCATCGTGCAAGAAATAGGAAGAGAAATAAATACAATGGGTTCTAAAGCTAATTTTGCACCAATGCAAAAGTTAGTAATCCAAATGAAAGACGAATTAGAAAAAATAAAAGAGCAAATTTTAAACGTTTTATAAAAATGTCAAAAGATTTCAAAGGAAAATTATTTGTATTTTCAGCACCTTCAGGTTCAGGTAAAACTACGATTGTACGTCATTTATTGGCGCAAGAACGTTTTAAATTGGCGTTTTCTATCTCTGTTACCAATAGAGCCCCTAGAGGAGATGAAAAAGATGGAATAGATTATTATTTTATCTCGTTAAAAGACTTTAAGCAAAAAATTAAAAATGAGGAGTTTTTAGAGTGGGAAGAAGTATACCCTGATAATTTTTATGGAACGTTAAAAACTGAAGTCGAACGAATTTGGGCACAAGGAAAACATGTGATTTTTGATATTGATGTTTCAGGAGGCTTACGTATAAAAAGAAAATTCCCAAAAGAAACCTTAGCTGTTTTTATAAAACCGCCAAGTATTGATGAATTAAAGATTCGTTTAAAGAAGCGATCTACCGAAAGCGAGAATAAAATTAACATGCGCATAGCAAAAGCTTCAGCTGAACTTGCTAATGCACCACAGTTTGATAAAGTTATAAAAAATTACGATTTACCAGTAGCGTTAAAAGAAGCAGAAGATTTGGTAGATGATTTTTTAGGAATAGAAAAGGAAGTGAAAAACGGATAAAGAATTAGTATAGTATCATATAAATATGAAAAACATCGGATTATACTTCGGAACATTTAATCCAATTCATATTGGGCATTTAATTATTGCAAACCATTTAGTAGAAAATTCTGATTTAGATGAAATTTGGATGGTGGTAACCCCTCATAATCCTTTTAAAAAGAAAAGCTCGTTGTTAGACAATCATCACCGTTTAGAGATGGTATACTTGGCAACTCAAGAGTACGATAAAATTAAACCTTCAGATATTGAATTTAAGCTTCCACAGCCAAATTACACTATCAATACTTTAGCACATGTTTCAGAAAAATACCCAGAATATAACTTTAGTTTAATTATGGGGGAAGATAATTTGAAAAGCTTACATAAATGGAAAAATTATGAAGCTATTTTAGAAGATTACAATATCTATGTGTATCCGAGAATATCAGAAGGAGTTATTGAAACACAATTCGATAAGCACCTAAAAATTCATCGAGTAAATGCACCAATTGTTGAAATTTCTTCTACTATGATTAGAAATTCAATAAAGTTAGGTAAATCAGTGCTTCCATTACTTTCTAATAATGTTTGGAAATACATAGATGAGATGAATTTTTATAAAAAATAGTTTCGCCATTTTTTCGTTGTATATTTGAAATTCAAACAAGTGTAAAACGTGGCAAAAAATAAAAAAAAGCGAAAGCTCAAACAAAAACTTACCGATAAATATCGCTTGGTAATTATAAATGAAGATACGTTTCAAGAACGATTCTCTTTAAAATTGTCTCGATTAAATGTTTTTGTATTTGGAGGAGTATTTTCTATACTTCTAATTGTTTTAACCTCTTTATTAATTGCATATACAGGTATACGTGAGTATATCCCAGGATATTCTTCAACAGCATTAAAAAAGAAAGCAACACGATTAACATATGAATCAGACTCATTAAAAAGTAGGTTGGCAATTATTGAGAGTTATACAAAATCTTTAAAGCTAGTATTAACTGGAGAAATTGAACCAGAAAAAATAGATTCAATAACAAGTGAAATGAAAACGATTGCTTTTGATGAGAGTAAATTAAAAGCATCTAAAGAAGATTCATTGTTCAGAGAAAAAATTGAAGGAAAAGACTTATTTCCTTTATATAATGGAGGAAAAAATAGAATTAAAAACGTGTTTTTTTCACCATTAACAGGAAGTATATCTCAACAGTTTAATGTTGATGATAAACACTATGCAATTGATATAGTAGCAAAAACAGGTACGCCTGTAAAAGCAGTAGCAGATGGTACAGTTATATTATCTGAATGGACAGCAGAAACAGGATATGTAATTGCCATACAACATTCTAATGAATTTATATCGGTATATAAGCATAACGGAACGTTATTAAAACAACAAGGAGAAATCGTAAAATCAGGAGAAGCGATAGCAAGTGTAGGTTCTACAGGAGAATTAACCACGGGGCCTCATTTACACTTTGAGTTGTGGAGTAATGGGTTTCCAGTTAATCCAACAAATTATATAGATTTTCAGTAAAATACGAATAAAGGCAGTATTAGTCAAAAGTAGCCTTGATTCCTATATTTAAATAGAAAAAAGATAATGAGTATAAAATCAGTATTAGCAATTCCATTTGCCAAAATTGTTCGTAAACAAGTATATAAATGGGCAAACACCCCACATAAAACTCAAGAAAAAGTTTTTCAATATTTGGTTACAGAAGGATGTAAAACTGCGTTTGGAAAAGACCATGATTTTGTATCAATCAATAATTACGAAGACTTTAAAAAACGTGTTCCCATTAATGATTATGAAGGTTTACGTCATTATGTAGATAGAGTTGTAGCAGGAGAAGAAAATGTTTTGTGGAAAGGAAAACCATTATACTTTGCTAAAACCTCAGGAACAACTTCAGGAGCAAAATACATTCCTATAAGCAAAGAATCGATGCCAACACATATCAAAGCAGCTCGAAATGCTTTATTGTTCTATATTACCGAAACAAACGATGCTAGTTTTGTTGATGGAAAGATGATTTTTTTACAAGGAAGTCCAGTTTTAGAAGATAAAAATGGAGTAAAATTAGGACGTTTAAGCGGTATCGCTGCACACTATGTTCCAAACTACCTGTTAAAAAACCGTTTGCCAAGCTGGGAAACCAATTGTATTGAAGATTGGGATACCAAAGTAGATAAAGTTGTTGAAGAAACATTACCAGAAAACATGACGGTAATTAGTGGAATACCATCATGGGTTCAAATGTATTTTGAACGATTGATAGAGAAAACAGGAAAAAAGGTTTCTGAAATTTTTCCAAACTTTAATTTCTTTGTGTATGGAGGGGTGAACTTCGAACCATATAAAAATAAGTTTGAAGCGTTAATAGGAAAGAAAATAAACTATGTAGAGTTGTATCCAGCATCCGAAGGATTTATTGCATATCAAGATTCGCAAACAGAAAAAGGAATGTTATTACAATTAAATTCAGGAATGTTTTATGAGTTTATTCCAGCTAATGAATTTTTTGATGATACCCCTACAAGAATTTCATTAAAAGATGTTCAGCTGGGTGTTAATTATGTTATCATTCTAAATACTTCAGCAGGGTTATGGGGATATAATATAGGTGATACTGTAGAGTTTACTTCATTAAAGCCTTACAGGATAAAAGTAACAGGACGTATAAAACACTTTATTTCTGCTTTTGGAGAGCATGTGATTGGTAAAGAGGTAGAAAAAGCACTAAAGGATGCTATAAAAGGAACAAAAGTGAATGTAAGTGAATTTACTGTAGCTCCGCAAGTAAATCCTGAAAGCGGATTACCATATCACGAGTGGTTTATTGAGTTTGAAAATGAACCTGAGAATTTAGAAGAATTAGCATCTAAAATTGATACATCTATGCAAAAGCAAAATGTATATTATTTCGATTTAATAGAAGGAAAAATTTTACGTCCACTTCTTATCAGAAAAGTAAAAAAAGGAGGCTTTCATGAGTATATGAAATCTATAGGAAAGTTTGGCGGTCAGAATAAGATTCCACAATTATCAGACAATCGAAAAATAGCTGATGTATTACAGAGCTTTTTAGTAGAATAAACAAAATAAGATGAAAATTGTAGCAACAAATATAGGAGAAAGAAAAAAAGTCGATTGGAAAGGTAAAACTGTTATTACTGGTATTTTTAAGTTTCCTGTTGAAACCTCTATTTTTTTAGATGTTGAAAAAGTAAAAGAAGATGCTATTTGTGATAAAGAACATCATGGAGGGGTTGGTCAAGCGGTATATGCCTATTCAGAGAAGCATTATACCTATTGGAAAGAGCTGTACCCAGATTTAGATTGGGAACTTGGAATGTTCGGTGAAAACTTAACCGTTGATAACTTAGATGAAAGAAAGCTTCATGTAGGTGATACTTTTAAGGTAGGAGAGGTTATCATTGAAGTTACAAAGCCGCGTCAACCATGTATGAAGTTAGGGGTGCGTTTTAATGATATGAAAATTGTAAAACAATTTTGGAAGCAAGATTTACCGGGAGTTTATTTTAAAATATTACAAACAGGTTTTGTAAAAACAGGAGATAAGTTTGAACAAATAATAAGCTGTCCCCAAAACCCAACCATTGCTAAGGTATATCAAGAAAAGAGAACTAAAAAAGGTATGTAAGACTATTTCGCTTCTAACTCAAAAACTTTTTGGAGCATTTTATCATCTTGCTGATCTACTTTATACAAGCCTTCATCACTGAAAAGTTCACGAGCTATTAATACTTTTAAGTTATTACGAAGTTGATTTTTTGTTTTTTTAGAAAGTCTAAAATCTTTTAGTTTTACTAAGAACTTGTTAGAGACCTCTTTGTTTTTATCAAAATCATTAATAAAATTTTCAACAGTTAATGTACTAAGTTTTTTTCGGTTATCATCTACATACGAAAAAGCAAAATCATTTAAAGGGCGGAAGAAAATTGTAGGAATATAAGCAGAGGTGTCTACCGCTACAAAATAATCTGGAATAATTCCACCACCGCCATATACCACTTTCCCTTTAGGTGTTGTAAACTTTAAGCTATCAATAGTTCTAATACTATCTTTATTAAATAATTCACCGTTTTCTAGGCGAATTTCAAAATCGTGACTATACTCTTCAGAATCTACATCTTTTTTATAAGGTTTTTGAATAGAACGTCCTGTAGGGGTGTAGTATCTAGCAGTAGTTAATCGTACTGCAGAGCCATCACCTAAATCCATTTCTTGTTGTACTAATCCTTTTCCATAAGAGCGACGACCAATAATAATTCCTTTATCATTGTCTTGCAAAGCACCAGCTACAATTTCAGAGGCAGAAGCAGAGTTTTCGTCGATTAATACATACAAACCTCCGCTTTCAAAATCGCCTTTTTCGGTAGCAAAAGATTTTACAATATCTCCTTTATTATTTTTAGTAAAAACGATAAGTTTATCATCTTCTAGAAATTCGTCTACAATACTATTAGCTATGTCTATAAAACCACCACCATTTCCACGGAGATCTAAGACTAAATCAGTCATTCCTTGGGTAAGTAAATTTTTTAGAGAAGATTTAAACTCAATATAGGTGTTACGTGCAAACCGATCTAGTTTTATATAACCAATACTGTCGTTAAGCATGTAAGCGACATCAACACTTTTTATATTTACTTTACCACGGTTAACAGTAATGTCAAAAACACTATCATTAGTCCTTCTGTATACTTGTAAACTAACTTTGGTGTTAGGTCTTCCTTTTAACACTTTCATTATTTGAGAGGTCTGTAATTTTTTACCGAAAAGAGTATCTTTATCAGCAAGTAAAATTCTGTCTCCAGCTTTGATTCCAGCTTCAATACTTGGTCCTCCTTTTATAGGTTCAATAACTGTTATAGTGTCGCCAATCATACGAAATTGTATTCCAACCCCTACAAAATTACCTTGCATGTTTTCGGTAACTAACTGTAAATTTTCTTTTGGAATATATACTGAGTGTGGATCTAATTTACCTAGCATTTCGGCAATAGCTCCGTCTAGTAACTCATCGGTATTTACATCATCAACATAATCACTTTGAATATAGTCAATTAAACGTTTTATTTTTCGTTCGCTTGTTGAGTTTTTCCCAATAAGATTGCTTGAATTTTCATTGCTAAAAAAAGTTCCGATAAGAATACCGAAAATTACTGCAATAGATAAATATATAGGTGAATTATTCTTGTTCATAAGATAAATGTGTCAATTCAACACCTGCTTTTTCTAAAAAATCTAACCCAGATCGGTCTTTATATGCACTAGCATATACTACACGTTTTATTCCTGCTTGATGTATAAGTTTGCTACATTGTTGGCAAGGTGAAAGTGTAATGTATAAAGTAGCACCTTTACACGATTGTGTTGAAGAGGCTACTTTTAAAATAGCATTGGCTTCAGCATGCAATACATACCATTTGGTATATCCTTCCTCGTCTTCACAATAGTTCTCAAAACCAGAAGGAGTACCATTATAACCATCAGAAATAATCATACGATCTTTAACAATTAAGGCACCTACTTTTTTACGAATACAGTGAGAAAGTTGTCCCCATTCATTTGCCATTTTTAAATAGGCAATGTCATATTTTAATTGTTTTTTCTTCAAAATTTTCAGCGTAATTTTCTTAGATAAGCTAAGGTAGTTAGATTTGAATTAGTTAGGCGTTAATTTTTTACCAAAAAACACGATCAAACATCATTTGTAGGGCAAAACCAATAACGATTGATGACATAATTAAAATCCAATCGCGACGATTTACACTAAAGATTGATTGTACTAAAGCACCAATTAATAAAATTCCTAATACAATAATAATTTGCGCTACTTCTACACCTAACGCAAATTCAATTAGGGGTAAAAACTTATCAGAAGTTTTTCCAATCATAATTTTAAAATAGTTAGAAAAACCAAGTCCGTGAATCAACCCAAAAAACAATGCGAAAAACAAATTTTGGTTTTCTTTTCCAACCGATGCTTTTTTAGCGGTTAATACATTCATTAATCCAGTTATAAAGATAGTTAATGGAATTAAAAACTCAATTAAATCTGCTCGTACATTTAAAATTCCGTATGCTGAAAGCGCTAAGGTTATTGAATGCCCAATAGTAAATAAGGTAATTAACCATAAAACTTTTGTCCATTGTTTAAATTGATATACAACAGCTAGTACAATTAAGAATAAAATGTGGTCGTAGGCTTTAAAATCTAGTACATGAAACAAGCCTGTTTTAAAGTAGAAGATAAAATCGTTCATTCAGGGTTTTAAATTTTTATTTGTCGATCTATTTGTTGGTCTAAAGATATAAAAGTTTCGGTTCTTGAAACTCCTTTTATGGTTTGAATATCCTTATTTAACAAATGCATTAAGTCTTCGTTGTTTTTACATAAAATTTTAATAAAAATAGCATAGTTACCAGTAGTGTAATGGCTTTCTACAATCTCAGGAATTTCTTTGAGACGTTTAATTGCAGAAGAGTATAAGCTAGAAGAATCTAAAAATACCCCAACAAAAGCTGTAGTAGTATATCCTAAAGCTTTTGGGTTTAATATCATTTTATAACCATCAATTAAATCCGATTCGTCTAATTTTCGTAACCGCTGATGAATGGCAGCACCAGATATCCCTACTTCTCGGGCGATACTTAAAATAGGCGTACGAGCATCTTTTACAAGACGTTTGATAATGATTTTATCAATTCCGTCAATTTTTAATTTTCTAACCATGAAACAAAAATAAGGAAAGTTAGTTAGAGTTCATTTTTCAATATTCTGTACCTTTACAACTATGTATGCGTTGGTAGATTGTAATAACTTTTATGCTTCTTGCGAGCGGGTTTTTAATCCGAATTTGCAAGGGAAGCCTGTGGCTATTTTAAGTAATAACGATGGGTGTGTTATTTCAATGAGTGATGAGGCTAAAGACTTGAAACTTCCATTTGGAGCACCTATTTTTAAATGGAATCAGTTCTGTAGAAACAATAATATCTCAGTGTTGTCATCAAATTATCCGTTGTATGGTGATATGAGTGCTAGAGTGATGAAAATTTTAGAACAATTTTCTCCAGATGTGGAAGTATACTCTATTGATGAAGCTTTTTTACAGTTCAAGGGTTTTGATGAATATAATTTTAATTCTTACGGAACTGAAATAAGAAGCAGAATTTTACAATGGACGGGTATTCCTACCTGTGTAGGAATAGCTCCAACAAAAGCACTGAGTAAAGTAGCAAATAAAATTGCTCGAAAATTTTTAAAAGAAACAGGAGGAGTGTATGTGATTGATTCTGAAGAAAAAAGGATTAAAGCATTAAAATGGACCCCTATAGAAAGTGTTTGGGGAATTGGCAGAGGTATACAGAAGAGGCTACTTGCTAAAGGATGTAAAAAAGCATATGATTTTACACAATTACATGACGATTGGGTATTAAAAAATATTTCTATAACAGGTTGGAAGCTGAAGAAAGACTTAGAAGGGGAGACCAAAATACTATTAGATGAACCCACGAATAAAAAAGCCATCGCAACCACACGAAGCTTTGAGTATACATTTTCTGATTTAGATAATATTAAAGAAAGAATTTCAACCTTTGCTGTTAGTTGTGCAGAAAAATTACGCAAACAAAATTCAAGCTGTCATATGGTAATAGTATTATTACGTAGTGATTACCATAAAAAAGATACAGAACAACATCGAGCAAGTAAAACAGTAGTATTTCCATATCCCACAAACTCCACATTAACGATAAGTAAAAGTGCAGTACAAGCGGTAACAACTATTTTTAAAGAAGGAATAAAGTACAAAAGAGCAGGAGTTATTGTAACAGGATTAGTACCATCAGATAATTATCAATTAAATATGTTTGCAAGTGAAAACCCGAAACATGCTTCTTTAATGAGTGCAATTGATAAAATTAATCAGACTTATAAAGCAGATAAGATTAAATTGGCTAATCAAGATTTGCAACGTACTTGGAAGATGCGTCAAGAGCGATTATCACCAAAATACACTACCAATATTAACGATATTATCAAGGTAAAGTAAGTTTAGACAAACAACAAACAATAAGATGTTACAAAAATTAAAGCAAGTAAAAGCATCAGATTCATTAACCTTCTTTTTACCAAAAGAGTTAAACGAAAGCGAGGGAGCTATCTTTATGGACATAGGAATTTCTGCGGGATTTCCTTCTCCAGCAGATGACTTCAGAGAAACAAGAATTTCGCTAGATGAAGAGCTTATTAGAAATAAAGAAGCTACTTTTTTTGCACGTGTAAGTGGACAGTCTATGATTGGGGCAGGTTTGGAAGATAATGATTTATTAGTGATTGATAGAAGCATTCCTCCGACGAATAATAAGATAGCGGTTTGTTTTTTAGATGGAGAGTTTACCGTAAAACGTTTACGTGTTGAAGGAAATGAGGTATGGTTACAGCCCGAAAATCCAGAGTATCCAATTATTAAAATTACAGAAGAAAATAATTTTATTATTTGGGGAATTGTAACTAATGTAATTAAGAAAGTATAAAAAGAAGTAAGTTGAGGTCGCTTCGCTGAAAGGCGGTATGTAATAGAAGTAACACTCATCTTGTGTTAAAAATTGAAAAAGAATGAGAGTACTAAACATTCATAAGCGAACATTAAATCAGCCAAAAAGTGAGGTAGTAGAGTTGTTAAAAACGTTAGCTACTGAAAATGACAGAATTTGGCCAAAAGAAAAATGGCCTGCAATGAGGTTTAAAGAAGGGATTAATGTTGGAGCAAAAGGTGGGCATGGACCAATACGATATTCAGTTGAGAAATATAATCCGAATGAAATTATCCTATTTAGGTTTTTAAAGCCAGATGGATTTAACGGAATTCATAAGTTTGAGATAAAAGAATTGTCTAAGGAAAAAACTGAAATCAAGCATACAATTGATATGAACACAGTAGGGAAAGGAACAATAATTTGGTTTTTAGCAATTCACTCTTTACATAATGCTTTAATTGAAGACGGATTTGATAAAATTGAAAACAACTTTTCTGAAAATATTAAAACAAGCAAATGGAGTTTTTGGGTTAAGCTACTTAGAAGGTTATTTACCAAAAAGCGAAAATAAAAAATCCAGCAAGCTGCTGGATTTTTTAGTCTTTACTCTTCAGTATAAGAGCTTTGTGTCTAAAAAAGATTAACAAAACTCGTCGTACGCTGCTGCTAAGTTTTGAGCAATAGCTTGTGCAGAACGCCCTTCAATATGATGACGCTCTAACATGTGTACTAAATTACCATCTTTAAATAAAGCAATTGCAGGAGATGATGGAGGGAAAGGAATCATATATTCTCTTGCCTTCGCTGTAGATTCTTTTTCTACACCTGCAAATACAGTAGTTAAGTTAGTAGGAGTCTTATCTGCTCCTAAAGAAGCGATTGCACCAGGTCTTGCAGTACCTGCAGCACACCCACAAACAGAGTTTACCATTACTAACGTAGTTCCTTCTTTTGCTAAAGCGTTGTCAACATCTTCAGCAGTATATAAAGCTTCAAAACCAGCATCAATTAATTGATCGCGCATTGGTTTTACTAATTCTTCTGGATACATATTTTTGAATTAAAATTTAAGACAAAGATACTTCTTTTCATAGCAACAATCAACTCAAAATAGCTATGGATATAGTTGGTTAATGTTTTATCTTTGTGGCTTGTAAAAAAAAGAAAATGGGAAAATTTGCTAAATGGTTAGGAGCTGGAGCTGGCTTTACTTTGGGAGGACCAATAGGGGCTATCATTGGGTTTGCTGTGGGAAGTTTTATTGACGGTGTTTCAGTTGAAGACTTTGTCGATGAACAACAAGAATATCGAAAAAAAACAGGAGGACAACCTAGAAGAGGAAGAGCCACTTCGGGAGATTTTGAAATAAGCCTGCTAATTTTAGCTTCTGTAGTTATAAAATCTGATGGTAAAATAGATCAACGAGAGTTAGATTATGTTCGAGCATACTTTGTGAAAATGTATGGAAAAGAGCGAGCAAATCATGCTTTCAAATTGTTTAATGGCATTATTAGAAAACAAATATCAACACGTCAAGTTTGTTTGCAAATACGTCAGTATATGTCGCATGCCACGCGATTACAATTAATACATTTTTTATTTGGAATAGCACAAGCAGATGGTGAGGTAACTTGTGTCGAAGAAGAAGAAATTAGAAAGATAGCAAGTTATTTATATATTAATGAATACGATTACTCATCAATAAAAGCAATGTTTTATGATGAGTCTGATGGAGTTTATAAAATCCTTGAAACAGAAAAGAGTTCAAGTGATGAAGAAGTAAAGAAAGCGTATCGTAAAATGGCAAAAAAATACCATCCAGACAAACTACAAAACCTAGGAGAAGAACATAAAAAAGGAGCAAAAGAGAAGTTTCAAAAAATTCAGGCTGCTTACGAACAAATTAAAAAAGAGAGAAAAATACAATAAAAATAGTTATTTTAGTAACTAAGATTAAATGAAGTGTGTCTAATATAAGAAAGCCAGGTTTTATGAAAAAAATAATAACAGTAGTTTTTATTTTTCTTGCTAGTATTTGCCTAGGACAAAGAAAGTATACGGCAGATAAGTATTTTGAAGATTTTGCATATAAAAAATCAGCAGAACTTTATGAAAAAATTTATAATAAAGGAGACGAGTCATATGAAATTTTAAGCAAGTTAGGAGATTCTTACTATTTTAATTCAGAATTTACAAACGCTGAAAAATGGTATGCAACGTTGATGAGTAAATATGAAGGACAAGTAGCATCAGAGTACTTTTTTAGATATGCACAATCATTAAAAAGTAATGGAAAGATTAAAGAATCTGACAAATGGCTATTAAAGTTTAGTAAAATTAACAGAAATGATAGTAGAGGTAAAGCTTTAAAAGAAAATGAAAATTACTTTAGTGATTATACAAAAAGTGAAAAGAAAGTCTTTGTAAACATTAAAAACCTTTCACTAAACACAAAGTATTCAGATTTTGGAGGTTTTATTTATCAAAACTTATTTTATTTTGCTTCAACAAAACCTATAGGAGAAAAAGATAAAATTTATAATTGGAATAAGCAACCCCATCTAAATATTTACAAAGCAGAAGAGCTTTTTGATGATGAAAATCAAACAGTAGATTTAACAAACGAAGAGAGGGTACAGTCAATAAGTTCAAAATACCATGAATCAAATGCGGTTATTACATCAGATGGTAAAACGATGTATTTTACGAGAACAAGCTTTGATGGAGAAAAATTAATAGGAGGAACTAATGAGGTAGCTAACCTTAAAATATACAAAGCTGAAAATATAAATGGAAAATGGGAACATATAAGAAAACTTCCATTTAATAACGATAATTATTCTGTAGGGCATCCAGCATTAAGTCTAGATGAAAAGACATTATATTTCATTTCAGATATGCCAAATGGCTTTGGTTTAACAGATATTTATAAAGTATCTATTTTAGAAAATGACACATACAGTACTCCAGAAAACTTAGGAGCTGAAATTAACACAGAAGGAAGAGAAATGTTTCCTTTTGTAACAAAAGACAAAACCTTATATTTTGCATCAGATGGGCATTTGGGTTTAGGAGCACTTGATGTTTTTGAATCTAAAATGCAAGATAAAACCTATACAAACCCCAAAAATTTAGGAGTTCCTATAAACAGTTCCTATGATGATTTTGCTTTTGTAATAGATAGAGAAAAGAACAGTGGTTTCTTTTCTTCAAATAGAAAAGGAGGTAAAGGAGATGATGATATTTATAGCTTTATGTTATACAAATGTAAAGAGGATATTACAGGAATTGTATCTGATGAAAGTAATGAGAACCCAATACAAGGAGCAGTTGTTAAGTTAATAGACTCAGAAGGTAAAGTTGTAGCTAAGAAGGTGACAGGAGAGAATGGAAATTATACATTTATTGAAGTTGAATGTGAAAAAGATTTTGTTGTTGTAGCAGAGCAGGATGATTATAAGAGTAGTATGGAAAAAATACGCATCTCTAAAAATGATAAAATAAAGGTTAGTAAAAACTTAACCTTAAAACCATTAATTGTTGGAGGACAGATTGTAATTAATCCAATTTATTTTGATTTTGGAAAATTTAATATTAGAGATGATGCAGCACATGAATTAGAACATGTAGTAACTGTAATGGAAAACCATCCTGAAATGGTAATAAAAATAGAATCACATACAGATAGTAGAGGTAAAAGAGCATATAATAAATTCTTGTCAGACAAAAGAGCAAAAGCTACAAGAAATTATATTATCTCTAGAGGTATAAGAGCAAATAGAATTGAAAGTGCCCTAGGCTATGGAGAAGAGCAATTACTAAATGATTGTAATGATGCTAACCAAAGAAAATGTACAGAAGAAGAGCATCAAAAAAACAGAAGATCCTATTTTTATATAACTAAAGGAGAAGGTGTAATAGCTATAAATAGTGATGCAGATGAACTTCACGATAAATTAACAAATGAAGAAGATAAAGACAAGAATGAAAAAATAAATAACAGATTGTTATATAGAGTTCAAGTTGGTATTTCAAGTAGCCCAAATAAAAAGAATCTTTTCCCTAATTTAGATAACCTCGAAGTAATCCGTATAGGTAGATATTATAAATACTTTTGTTGCGTTTCTACATCTTATGAAAAAGCAAAAGAAGTAAGAAATAAAGTAAAAAAGATAGGGTATAAAGATGCTTATATTGTGCCTTTTTTTGACGGAAAAAAAATAGATATAAAAGAAGCTCTGCTACGAAACGAATAAAAAAAACACTATAAAAAACGGTTCTTACGTAAGAACCGTTTTTTTGTATCTCAAATTCAAGAATTACAAGAAAATACGTAATTTCGCACATTCAATTAATACACCGACAAAATGAGTAAAAAGTTTACTGAATACAAAGGATTGGATTTACCAAAAGTAGCAGAAGAAATATTAAACTATTGGTCAGCAAACAACATCTTTGAAAAAAGTATTACTACACGTGAAGGAAACGAACCATTTGTGTTTTTTGAAGGTCCACCTTCAGCAAACGGTTTACCAGGAATTCACCACGTAATGGCACGTGCCATTAAAGATATTTTTTGTCGATATAAAACCCAAAAAGGATACCAAGTTAAGCGTAAAGCAGGATGGGATACACACGGTTTACCTGTAGAGTTGGGGGTTGAAAAAGAATTAGGAATTACCAAAGAAGATATTGGAACCAAAATTACGGTTGAAGAATATAACGAAGCGTGTAAAAAAGCGGTAATGCGTTATACCGATATTTGGAATGACCTAACTCAAAAAATGGGATATTGGGTAGATATGGACGATCCATATATAACCTATAAACCAAAATATATGGAATCGGTTTGGTGGTTGTTAAAACAAATCTATAATAAAGATTTGTTGTATAAAGGATATACCATTCAACCGTATTCACCAAAAGCAGGAACAGGGTTAAGCTCGCATGAGTTAAATCAACCAGGAACCTATCAAGATGTTACCGATACCACAGTAGTAGCTCAGTTTAAAACAATTAAAGAAACGTTACCAGAGTTTATACAAGTTGAAGGAGATGTACACTTTTTAGCATGGACAACAACTCCATGGACACTTCCATCAAATACAGCATTAACAGTTGGGCCAAAGATAGAATACGTTTTAGTAAAAACATTCAACCAATATACTTTTGAGCCAATTCAAGTAGTGTTGGCTAAAAACTTAGTATCTAAACAATTTGCAGGAAAGAAATTTAATCAAGTCGAAGACGTTGCTGAATTAGCAAATTATACGGAAGGAGATAAACAAATTCCATATGCAGTTATAAAAGAGTTTATAGGAAAAGATTTGGTAGGAATTAAGTACAATCAATTATTACCCTATGCATTACCGTACCAAAACCCAGAAAATGCTTTTAGAGTAATTTCAGGAGATTTTGTGACTACCGAAGACGGTACAGGTATTGTACATACAGCACCTACGTTTGGAGCAGATGATGCTTTGGTAGCAAAACAAGCAACACCAGAAATACCACCAATGTTGGTGTTAGATGAAAATGAGAACCCAGTTCCGTTAGTAGATCTACAAGGAAAATTCCGTCCAGAAATGGGAGAATTTGCAGGGAAATATGTAAAAAACGAATACTATGCTGATGGTGAAGCACCAGAAAAATCGATAGATGTAGAGTTAGCAATAAAATTAAAAGAAGAAAATAAAGCCTTTAAGGTTGAAAAATACGTACACAGTTATCCAAACTGTTGGCGTACAGATAAGCCAATTTTATATTATCCTTTAGATTCTTGGTTTATCAAGGTAACCGATGTAAAGGATAAAATGTTCGATTTAAACGAAACCATTAACTGGAAACCAAAATCTACAGGAGAAGGGCGTTTTGGTAACTGGTTAAAAAATGCGAATGATTGGAACTTGTCACGTTCTCGTTTTTGGGGAATTCCGTTGCCAATTTGGAGAACAGAAGAAGGAACAGAGCAAGTTTGTGTTGGTTCTGTAGCTGAGTTAAAAGCAGAAATTCAAAAATCGGTAGATGCAGGCATAATGTCAGAAGATATTTTCGCTGATTTTGAAGTGGGGAATATGTCGGAAGAGAACTATGATAAAATCGACTTACACAAAAATGTAGTTGATAAAATTATCTTAGTTTCTGCCTCAGGAAAACCAATGCACCGTGAAAGCGATTTAATTGATGTTTGGTTTGATTCAGGTTCTATGCCTTATGCACAATGGCATTACCCATTTGAAAATAAAGAATTAATAGATAATAAAGAAAGTTACCCAGCAAACTTTATTGCAGAAGGAGTAGATCAAACTCGTGGATGGTTCTATACTTTGCATGCTATTGGAACGATGGTATTTGATTCTGTAGCATATAAAAATGTGGTATCTAATGGATTGGTATTAGATAAAAACGGGCAAAAAATGTCGAAGCGTTTAGGAAATGCGGTAGACCCGTTTACTACGTTGGCTGAATATGGCCCTGATGCTACACGTTGGTACATGATATCCAATGCGAATCCATGGGACAACTTAAAATTTGATTTAGCAGGAATAGAAGAGGTAAAACGTAAGTTCTTTGGAACCTTATATAATACGTATTCATTCTTCTCATTATATGCAAACATTGATAATTTTACCTATAGCGAAGCTGAAATAGCTATTCATGAACGACCAGAAATTGACCGTTGGATTTTATCTGAATTAAATACATTAGTTCAGAAGGTAGATAAATTTTATACTGAGTACGAACCAACCAAAGCAACTAGAGCAATTTCTGATTTTGTACAAGATCATTTAAGTAACTGGTATGTACGTTTATGTAGAAGACGTTTCTGGAAAGGGGAGTATGCACAAGATAAAATATCAGCATACCAAACGTTATACACTTGTATGTTAACAGTTGCTAAATTAGGCTCTCCAGTAGCGCCTTTCTTTATGGATCGTTTATATAAAGATTTAACAAGAGCAACAGGAAAAGAAAATTTTGAAAGTGTACACATTGCAGAGTTTCCAAAATACAATGCTGATTTAGTAGATAAGTCGTTAGAACGTAAGATGGAAAACGCACAAACTATTTCATCATTAGTACTATCTTTAAGAGCTAAAGAGAAAATTAAAGTACGTCAACCATTACAAAAAATTATGATTCCAGTTTTAGATGCAACGCAAAAAGAAGAAATTTTAGCAGTAGCAGACTTAATAAAATCGGAAGTTAATGTTAAAGAAATAGAACTATTAGATGATGCTTCAGGAATCTTGGTGAAACAAATTAAACCAAATTTTAAAGCGTTGGGACCTAAGTTTGGAAAAGATATGAAGTTGATAGCTAGCCAAATACAAGCGTTTACCCAAGAAGATATTATCAAAATAGAAAAAGAAGGTGAGGTTTTTGTGGAAATTAATGATAAATTGATTACTTTAGAAACCGCTGATGTGGAGATTTCATCAAAAGATATCGAAGGATGGTTGGTGGCTAATGCAGAAGGGTTAACTGTTGCTTTAGATGTTACAATAAACGACGAATTACGTAAAGAAGGTGTGGCAAGAGAATTAATTAATAGAATTCAAAACGCACGAAAAGACACAGGTTTAGAAGTAACCGATAAAATAAAATTAACCATTTTACAAGCTGATGATTTAAGAGAATCGGTATTGGCTAATGAAAACTACATTAAAGCAGAAACATTGACAAATGAATTAGTTTTTGTTAATGATTTAAAAAATGGCACAGAAATTGAGTTTGATGCCATTAAAAGTAGAATGTTAATTGAAAAAATATAGCATTATGGATGATGTTAAAATAAGATATTCAGATAGTGATTTGCTAGAGTTTAAGGAAATCATTCAAAAGAAAATTGAAAAGGCTGAAGAAGACTTAAAATTATTACAAGCATCGTATAAAAATGGTTCAGATAATGGAACCGATGATACATCGCCAACATTTAAATCTTTTGAAGAAGGATCGGACACTATGGCTAAAGAAGCAAATATGCAGTTAGCTATTCGTCAAGAAAAATTTATTCGTGACTTAAAAAACGCATTAATTCGTATTGAAAATAAAACATATGGAATTTGTAGAGTTACAGGTAAGTTAATTCAAAAAGAACGCTTAAAGTTAGTACCACATGCTACTTTAAGTATTGAAGCAAAACGAAAACAATAACTTTTAAAATTAACATAAATAGAGCCTCTTTTAGAGGCTTTTTTTGTATGAAAAAACACCTGTTGTTATTACTTGTTCTAAGCACTCAACTTCTTTACTGTCAAGAAAAAATAATACAGAAAAGAACAATGTTAGCGCACGAACTTGAAGTAATTACCTACGGGTTGGACGATATTGTAATAGAGAATTCTGAAAATAATATATTAGAGGTAATTTTACTCGATGAAAACCCACATACACATAATATACTTTTTAAAAATGAGGGAGAAGTGCTCACGGTAGCGTTTGAGTTAAATATTTCAAGTTTCAAAGAAGAGGTTTTTAGAAAATATATTACAAGAAGACTAGAAAGAGCCAGAGTAGTTATAAAAGTGCCTAAAGGTAAAAGCATAACAATTTATGGTAAAACCATTGGAGTAACTTCAAAAAGTTATGAAGGGGATTTAGGAATTTATATTGAAAGAGGAAATGTAAAACTGAATACTACTATAGGCAATGCAAATGTGCATCTTTTCCAAGGAAATGTATTTGCACACATACGTTTAAAAAGTAAGTTAAGCTTAACTACTAACAACGGAACAATTCTTATAAATGGAGAGAAAAAAGCATCTCCTTTTTTAAATGAAAATATATCAAATTCTAAAACACTCACGGTAAAATCAATTCATGCTAACATTAACATAGCGCTACAATAATTAACAAAAATTTATAACATTTATACGTAACAAAACATAAATTATTTTGTCTAACGGTTAATTAAAAACTAAGAAATGAATAAAAGTATACTAACCACAGCAGTCATTACAGCATTACTATTAACAAGCTGTAATTCTATAAAAAAGACAACAAACGATTTAGCTGTTCAAACACCAATAGTAACAACCTTAGATTTAACAAAGGTGAATAATGATAAAGTACCAGTAACAATCAATCCAGGTAGGTTTACAGTTGAAAAAGTAACATATCGACTACCAAGAGTTGTACAAGGAACATATTCTGTGAGTGATTTTGGTAAATATGTAGACAGCTTTAAGGCTTTAGACTATGAAGGAAACGAATTAGAAGCTACAAAAGTTGATACTAATACTTGGGAAATTACAAATGCTCAAAAATTAGATAAAGTAACCTATTTAGTAAACGATACTTTTGATATGGAAGTTTCAGGAGGAATTGGAGGAGATACCCCATTTTCACCTGCAGGAACAAATATTGAGCCTACAAATTATGTGTTAAATCTTCACGGGTTTGTGGGGTATTTTGATTCTTTAAAAAACAATCAGTATAAATTAGATGTTGTTTCACCGGCTAATTTTACAAGAACTTCTGCATTACAAGAAGTAGGAACAAAAACAAGCGAAGATGGTTCAACATTAACATCAAGTTATTTTGCGCCACGTTATTTTGATATTACCGATAATCCAATGTTTTATGGAGAACTAGATGTAGAAGAGTTCAAAGTTGGTGATATTAAAATTGTATTAAGCGTATACTCTCCAAACAAAAAGCACTCAGCAGAGAAGCTTAAAAAAGTTATGCAAAAAATGATGCAAGCACAAAAAGCATACTTAGGAAGTGTTAATAGTACTGCTCGTTACGATATTTATTTATACTTATCTGACGGAACCGAAAAAGCACCTAAAGGGTTTGGAGCATTAGAACACCATACATCAACTGTAGTAGTATTACCAGAAGCAATGCCAGATGAAGCTTTATCAAAAAGTATGATAGATGTAGTATCTCATGAGTTTTTCCATATTGTAACTCCGTTGAGTGTACATTCAGAAGACGTACATTATTTTGATTACAACCAACCAACATTTTCTAAACACTTATGGATGTATGAAGGAATTACAGAATATTTCGCAACACTTTTTCAAGTAAATCAAGGGTTAGTTACAGAAGATGAATTTTACAGTAAAGTTATGAGTAAAGTTAAAACAGCATCTTCTATGAATGACTCTATGAGCTTTACTAAGATGAGCGAAAATGTATTGGAAGAACCGTATGCTTCTCAGTATTATAATGTTTATCAAAAAGGAGCTTTAGTAGGTATGTGTATTGATATTTTAATGCGTGAAGAAAGCAATGGGAATAGAGGTGTATTATCATTAATGAAAGAACTATCATTAAAATACGGAAAAAATAAGCCATTTGAAGATGATAAGTTAATTGAAGAAATTACTGAAATGACTTACCCATCAATAGGAGCGTTTTTAAACACACATGTAGTAGGAGGTACACCAATTAATTATAATGAGTTTTTTGCTAAAGCAGGATTAATGCTAAATGAGTCAAAAGTAAAAACAAATTATATCCAAAATAATGGAGCAATTATTGTTAGACCAGATCAAGCAACACAAACTATCCGATTTACAAAAGCAGTAAAAGATAATAGTTTTTGGGCTGAAAATGGAGCACAACCTAACGATGCAATCATAGAAGTAGATGGTACTAAACTAACAAAGGAAAACGCAAATCAGATTTTTACAAAAATGTTTATGTGGCAACCAGGAAATGAAGTTGAGGTAAAATTAGAAAGAGATGGTAAAGAGGTGGTTATTAA
This sequence comes from Tenacibaculum sediminilitoris, assembly GCF_964513795.1. Taxonomy (NCBI): domain Bacteria; kingdom Pseudomonadati; phylum Bacteroidota; class Flavobacteriia; order Flavobacteriales; family Flavobacteriaceae; genus Tenacibaculum; species Tenacibaculum sediminilitoris. The sequence goes on from NZ_CAZEQR010000014.1 coordinate 29,818, forward strand.
AACAACCTTAACGCAATCATATACCAGAGGAACTAGTTTAAAAGATAATCCGAATGCAACACAAAAGCAAAAAGAACTAAGAAAAGCTTGGTTAAAAGGATAATATTCTTTTAAAAACAAGTAGAAAAAATGACCAATACGATTAAAAGTTATTGGTCTTTTTTTTCTAAAAAAACTAGTAAAAAAATATAAGAATAGTTTTCTTATTTTTGTTTCCATTAAATAGAAATAATGTCTAAAAAACACATTGCAATACTTACAGTAGTTTTGGCAATTTTAATTGACCAAATAAGCAAAATATACATTAAAACGCATTTTCAATTAGGAGAAGAAGTCATTGTTTTTCAAGATTGGTTTAGAATTCATTTTACCGAAAATAATGGTATGGCATGGGGTTTTGAATTTGGAGGAAAAGCAGGTAAGTTGTTTTTAACTTTGTTTCGAGTTATTGCAGTATCAGCTATTGTGTATTGGTTGTGGCAAACGATAAAAAAGCAAGCACATACGACCGTTATAATTGCCATTGCATTAATTTTAGCGGGGGCAATAGGTAATATTATCGATTCTGTTTTTTATGGTGTAATTTTCGATACTTCGTACCATAATGTAGCCACACTTTTTTCTGACAAACCTTATGGAGAATTATTTTACGGAAAAGTAGTGGATATGTTATACTTTCCTATTTATGAAGGTGAAAACTTTACTTTTTTCAATGCTATTTTCAACGGAGCAGATTCTTGGATTACTATAGGAGTGGCTTTGTTATTTATTTTCAATAAACAAGCATTTCCAAAAGAAGAAAAAGAAACAAAGCAAGTTTCGTAAAGCTGTTTAGATACTTTTGCTATATTTATAGAAAAAGAAAACGATGCGTTTACTAAAATATATAGCTGTTTTTGTATTTGGTTTTTTAATAGCAAAATTCTGGTATGAAAAAAAGGAAGAAAAGCATGAGCAAGAAGAAATTCAAGTTGTTTTAAACGGAATTCAAAATCTAAGTAAACTAGTGGTTTCAGAAGGAAATTTCTCTGAAATGTACAGTTTTACGGATGCAAAAAAATATTTTTACGGATATCTTACCTTTGAGAAAAAAGCAATGCTTTCTGTGAATGCTAAAGTTGAAGTGGGCTATGATTTATCAGAACTTGAAATACAGGTAGACAGTATTGGTAAGCGAATTATTATTAATAAAATCCCTAAAGAAGAACTTGTCATATCTCCAGATATTAAATATTTTGATTTACAACAAAGTCAGTTTAATACTTTTTCTAAAAAGGAACTGAATAGACTCAATGCTAAAGCAATTGAAAAGATTAAATCAACAATAACAGTATCTCGACTACAAAAAGACGCTAAAATTCGTTTATTTGAAGAATTGTCAAAAATTTACCAACTCTCTAAAATTTACAATTGGAAAGTGGTAGATAATACGAATTCTGGTGTTTTTGAACCGCTAACTTTAAGAGATTAAATTTATTTATTCTCAAAAGTATATTTTCAAATGTGCCTCTAAATATTTTTGATTTCTAGTAAAATAAATTGTCTTTCTACTTAATCTTTTAATATGAGTTCTTAGATTTAAATTTATTCGTTCAATTTTGTTTGTACAATATTGAAATCGTTTGTGAATTTCTTTTGGAATCAAACTTGGATAAGTGGTTAACTTATCAGTATAAATTTTATTATACTTTTTTTAATCGATTAAGGGTTGTGTATTTGCCATATACCGTAATTTACGTGTATTTATAACCGTTTAAGTGTAATTTATATGTTGTCATTTGGTAAACGTATTTCTATTTTAAGAAAAGAACTTGGATTGTCACAAACTGAACTAGCCAACCAGTTAAACACCTCTGTTAGTGTCGTTTCTCGTTATGAACTTGATAAAATGACACCTTCTGTTGATACTGCAAAGAAACTTGCTAAACTTCTTAATACATCTGTTGGTTATTTACTTGGAGAAAATGATAATGCTGAACTTTTTAAAGACCCTGAGATGTTAAAACGCTTTCAAGATATTTCAGAGTTTAACGAAGAAGATAAAAAACATATTTTTTATACGCTGGATGCTTTAATTAAAAGTGTAAAACTTAAATCTATCGCATAAAAAAACCACAACATCGCTGCTGTGGCTTTTATCTCTATTTTAAAAATTAAGTTCTAATTGCTTACTCTTAACCGCCACTAGAAAGGATTCTAGCGGGAGCGGGGGTAAAACTTAAATCTATCGCATAAAAAAGCCACAACACTAATGTTATGGCTTCTCTTTTATTTGTATGTTAATTACTGTTATAGCTTACACAAACTCGGCACGGATTACACTACGTTAAATCCGCGCTATCTGGTTTTTTATTTTATAGTATCTTTTACATAAATCTTCTTCTCAAAATAAACTCTACGCTCTAAACTTACAGAATCATTTTTTGCGTGTTCTAACATATAACCTCTTAAAGTCTTTTCTCCAGGCGTTTTAAACCATCTGCCAAATACTGCCACATACTGTTTATCTGGACCAGTAAAATTATCTATATTATCCTTATCATATTTAATGTTACGAAAGGTATCTAGTTTCACCTCATTTTCATTAGAAAACCTTTCATTAAAGTTATCATCTTCTTTTGCTAATAACATAGTAATCTCCGAATTATATTCTCTTAGTAAAGGAGTTCCACACCTTACACTAGAAGCAAAAGGTTCTTTTAAACTAATGGTATCTCCATGATAAAAATCAAAAAATACCATAATAGAATTTCTAGATGGTGTAGTATCTCTTCTATATTCATTTTGATCATAACGATTAAACTTTCTACCATACCAAACTGTATCTCCTTGTTTATTGAAATAGAATCGCCTATTTATAATACTTTTGTTTTTAATTATAAAGTATTCTCTGATATCACTTTTATATCCTTCTTTAGTATAACGTGTCCAATTGCCAAATTTTAAACCATCAAAAGTTTCTTTTCCAGTATTAAAAGTATTTCCATTTTTATAATAATGAATTATACTATCATAACTCAATCTTCTTAGAACCTTTGTTTTTAACACTTTTTTTGAGTTATCATAATACCAATAACTACTATCTAATTTTTTAGCATCTCCTAAATATTCAATAAACTTTAAATTACCAGAAGGATAATAAGCTTTATTTAACTTATCATCTAGATTGCATGAGTAGTATATAAGAAATATTAAAATAATAACTATAATATTATTTTTCATCATCAGGTCTATTAATTCTTACTGTTACATTTGGTTTTGCTACTCTGGCAGAGTCTAATTGAGACTGAGTTTCAGTAACTGGCTCTATTGATGTTTTCATGACTCCTGTTTCATTATTAATTACACTTACTGTGTTTGTTTTCTCTTGCTCTCCCGTATTCTGAGCAATATTTTTTACAGCATCTCCTCCTTTTTTAACCGTTTGGGTAATATTATTCATAACATCAGATATTGTATTTACATTTTCTCCAAAAGTACCTTTGCCACTACCATTTCCAGGGCTTCCTTTCTTTCCCCTCCCTGCAACAGTTGTGACCGCCGAAATAGCTCCTCCTGCATCAATCCATGTATCTGTTTTTCCTTTTCTACCTTTTACCAAACCTCCTGTACCATGACCTCCATCACTAAATGCTATTCCTCCTCCATCTTTAAGCTTTATAGACTCTGCTGCATTTTTAATCTTTGCTTTAACCTTACCTATTGCGTCTTTTGCATCATCAACTTTTGAGATAATATAAGCACTAACAGCTTTTACAACCCGTCTTTTAACTTCTTTTACAACAGCACTTTTAACTTGATTTACTTTTTTCTTTATCCAATCTCCTATACCACTTTTCGGGGCCATTCCATCAGGGTCGATAAAATAAATTGGATTGTTAAACGCATAATTGTATGGTGAGTGTCTACGCATTTGTTCGGCTAGTGGATCTAAGTTCATCCATCTACCTATGGTGGCATCATAGTTTCTAGCACCGAAATCGTGCCAGTTTAAGTTTTTTCCTCCAACTAAATCGTCTTGGTACTCTTTACCATTATAACCCCATTTTTGAGCTAATGAGTTTCCTATCGGATTATAAGCTCCATTATACCCTTTTTGTTTTAAGCCAAAAGGATAGTAATTACTTTCCTCTATAATCTCATTGGTATTTGGGTCAGAACTTGCCGTAATAACCCCATCATTGTTATTGTCTGAATATGATAGTCTTACATTCCCTAAATGGTCTTTGTATTGATACACATAGTTAAATCCTTGTGATATATCATTAGTGTTTTTAGGAGACACGTATCCTTCTGCATGGTTAAAGAACTGTAACGTACCATTTACATATTTAAAGCCACCTGCATAGTCGGTAGTGGTACTGTTAGCTACCTTTCTCAGTTTGTTCCCCGCAGCATCGTAGGTATAATTAATCGTACCGCCTGCTAAAGTTACATTTACTGGTAAGTTTAGGTGATTGTAGGTAATACCTGTAATTCCTTTGTTTCTATCAACAATCATATTTCCATTCTGATCATATTCAAAATCATTATTGGTATTTGTACTGTCTTTAAATCCATAGGTTGGGCTACCGCCAGTGAGTTCTTGAACTTTTACGAGTTTGTTACCAACATTAGTATCATTGTAATCATACTTTAAGTTATCCATCAATCCAAAACCTGTAACATTTCCATTTCCGTCTAACTGTGTATGACCTCTTCTTTGAAGTGTTAGGATATTTCCATTTTTGTCATAGGTAATCCCTGAAAGATTATAATTTCCGCCTGCATCACTAGTGGCTGCTGTGATTCTGTTCAGAGCGTCGTATTGGTATCGATAATTAGTACTCACAGGATTCGACGTATTATTTACACTTAAGGTACTCCAAGAAGTCTCTGCTATATTCCCATTAAACAAGGGAGTAGCACCATTTTGAGGCTTGTTGTAGTTGATACTAAAGTTAAATAAATCACTGCGTTTTTTTTCTCCGCATACCCTTTTTTACCGCATATATCTCCAGAAAATTTGTAAAAAGAACGTCCTGCCTGCATTACATCGTCTGGTAAATGTAAAAAAATTAGTCGGATATATCCCCAAGCTATGTAACATAATTGGGCATTATAGTACTACTCCCGCACACCATCCGAACAGCGAACGTACTATAATACAACTATGTTAAATATCCGCACCATCCACCGCTTTTTTAGTGGAGGTTGTGAAGAAGTAAGCATTTTAAAAAGCAATGGAACTCATCCGCATTAGCAACCGCTGTTCCGTTGCTTTTTAAAACGTTTTGAAGATTGAACGTTTTAAAAATATAGGATTTAGAGGCTGGCGTTGCGGCTAGTAATCCTATGTTTTTAAAATGACTTGTTTTTTCATAGTGCGTTGGCAGTAACGGTGGCGATTTGAGGCTGGAAGCGGCTATTTAACATAATGGCGTTATAGACCCTGGAGTTTACGTAAGAGTATTATAACTGCCCGTTATGTTAACATAGCTTGGGGTACTTTGGGGCTAGCGCCTCGGCTACAGCTTTTTGGATTTTGTAGTTAACAAGGAACGAACAAAAATGTTGCGCTAGCGTATTTTTGTTTGGGCCTTGTGGTTGGATGATGTCGTGGGCGCTACAAAATACAATAGGCTGTAATTGCCTTGGATGCCCTAAAGTACAGGTGCGGTGGGAAGCGGTGGGGGTTCTCCGTCTTGATTGGTTGTTTAGCGAGCGGAACGGAGTGGAGCGAAGCTTTTTTAGGTTCTGTATTGTAAATCTATAAATCCTTCGGCTTCTTCTTCGTAGTTAGCTTGTTGATAGCCCAATAATTTATAAGTGTGTTTACTGCCGTGTTTGATATTGGTTTTTTCAATGAGTTGTAGGTGTGTCCAGAGTTGTAGATACCTATCAATACTGCGTAGGGATTTTCTTAAGACTCTGGCGGCTTGTAATTTGGTAAAGGGATTATCTCTAA
>NZ_CAZEQR010000015.1:0-34082 GCF_964513795.1 Tenacibaculum sediminilitoris
ATTCCGAACAGAGAAGTTAAGCCCATTTGCGCCGATGGTACTGCCACTGGTGGGAGAGTAGGTCGTTGCCTTTCTTTTAAACCTCAATCTAATTAGATTGAGGTTTTTTTTGCTCTTATTTTAACAGCATACTTCTAAATATACTTACCCTTCTTAAAACTTCAATAATAGTATAGCAATACTAGAAATAGTAAGCTCTTAAAACCTATTTGAAAGATTTAACCGTAATCAAAAATTAATAAACAAGTTAAATAACTAGTATAAAAAATACTAGTTGTAGTAAAGAAACCAAATGATTACTAGGTGTGCAATGGCATTAGCAAAATATATTCATATACTTTTTAAATATATAACCTTATTAACACGAACCATTATAGGTATTTAAATACAAATTTTGAAATACATTCTAATATTTTATAAACTAAAAATAAATTATGTATATGACTTTTATCATTAATTAACCTCTACTTTCTCATGACATTTGTACTTATAAAAGACTAAATAAAATGCCTGAAAATTTAAAGATAGTTACTGCTGAAGAAGCAGTAGCCATTGTAAAATCAAATAATAAAATATTTTTCCAAGGAGCAGCAATGACTCCTAATTTATTGATAGATGCTTTATGTGAGCGTTATCATGAGTTGACTAATGTAGAAATTATTCAAATTCATACACATGGTAAAGCTAAATATTTAGAAGAGCCTTATAGCAATTCATTCAAACTGATAAGCTGTTTCGTGGGAGAAAATGTAAGAAAAGGAGTGAATATGAATAATGGGGACTATATTCCTATTTTTTTAAGTGAAATTCATTGGTTGTTCCGAAGAAATATTTATCCGTTAGATGTGGCTTTTATTCAAGTTTCACAACCAGACAAACATGGGTACTGTTCTTTAGGAACCTCAGTAGATATTACCTTACCAGCAATTTTAACAGCTAAGAGAGTAATCGCTTTGGTGAACCCTAATGTACCCAGAACGCATGGTGATGGCATTATTCACATAAACAACATAGATTATGCTGTGGAAATAAATATGCCCATACACGAGTCGGTTTCAGGAACTCCTTCTGAGATAGAGTCAAAAATAGGAAAACACGTAGCTGAATTAATTGATGATGGAGCAACCTTGCAAATGGGAATTGGAAACATTCCTAATGCAGTGTTACACAATTTAACCAATCACAAACGTTTGGGAATTCATACCGAAATGTTTTCGGATGGGATTCTTCCTTTAGTAGAGAAAGGAGTTATTACAGGAGAAGAAAAAGAAATTAAAACTGGAAAAATAGTCACGTGTTTTGCCGTGGGTTCAAGAAAATTGTACGACTTTATTGATGATAATCCGTTAGTGCATTTTAAAGAAGCAGGCTATACAAACGATACCTCAATTATAAAACTAAACCCAAAAGTAACAGCGATTAACAGTGCTATTGAAATTGATATCACAGGACAGGTTTGTGCCGATACTATTGGACAATATCAATACTCAGGAGTTGGAGGTCAAATGGACTTTATAAGAGGTGCTTCGTTATCTAAAGAAGGGAAAGCAATCATTGCCATGCCCTCTATTACTACAAAAGGAATTTCTAAAATTACCCCTTTTTTAAAAGAAGGAGCAGGAGTAACCACTACAAGGGCGCATGTACATTACGTGGCGACAGAATATGGGGTAGTAAATTTATTTGGAAAAAGTTTAAAGCAGCGAGCCAAAGCACTGATTTCTATAGCACATCCTAATTTTAGAGAAGCATTAGAAAAAGAAGCTTATAAAAGGTTTCATTAACACTCATTTTAAAAGGAGATGTTTTAAATCAATTAGCGTGAATAAGAAATTCACGCTAATTGTGATGTTATAAGAAACGGGATAAACTAAAATTAACTTTATTTAGTATTTATTTTAAATGGTTATCTTATATGTTTTTTTGTTGCCAAAGCCAAGCAGAAAGTAACGCTTGATCAAGTGTTTTTTGTGCTTTCCAGTTCAATTCTTTATTTGCTAATGTGGTATCTGCATAGGCCGCAGTAATGTCTCCAGAACGTCTATCTACAATCTTGTAATTTAATTTTTGAGAAGTCACTTGTTCAAAAGATTTGACAACTTCCAAAACAGAACTTCCTGTTCCTGTTCCGATATTAAAAAATTCAAAAGGGTGTTTGTTCTTTTTATCAAATAAACGTTGTAAAGAAACGATGTGTGCCTTGGCTAAATCTACTACATGAATATAGTCTCTAATTGCAGTACCATCAGCAGTGGGATAATCATTTCCGAAGATAGACAACTGTTCTCTAATACCAGCAGCTGTTTGCGTAACGAAAGGAATTAAATTTTGGGGAACTCCTAGTGGCAGTTCTCCAATTTTTATGCTATCGTGCGCTCCTATTGGGTTAAAATATCGTAATGCAATAGCATTTAGGTTATTTGCATAACAAGCTTCTTTAATTATTTCTTCTCCAATTTGTTTGGTGTTACCATAAGGGGATTCCGCAGGTTTTACAGGGGCATTTTCAGTTATAGGCAATTCATCTGCTTGGCCATACACTGTACACGAAGAGCTAAATATAAAATTGTCGATGTTTCGGTTGCGCATTTCTTGTAAGAGATACACTAAACTACCAATATTATTTTCATAATATTCTAAAGGTTTTTCAACACTTTCGCCTACAGCTTTGAAGGCAGCAAAATGTATGATTCCATCAACTTTATTGTTATCGAAAAAGTTTTTAATTTCGGATTTAACCCGTAAATCTAATTGGTAGAAATCAGGTTTTTTGCTTGTGATTTCTACAATATTATTTAAAACTTCAATTTTTGAGTTGGACAAATTGTCAATGATAACAACTTCATATCCATCATTTAATAATTCTACTACGGTATGAGAACCTATAAAGCCAAGTCCGCCTGTAACTAAGATTTTTTTCATGTTATATTTTATGAGTAAAAAAGATTATTTTTTTTAATTTTTGAAACATTTTTTAAAAATAGTTCGATATTATAATTCATGATGAAAATCATTTTTTTTACAATTATTTACTCTAAATAATACGATACTCCTAAATTTAAGGAATTCGCATAGTATAAGTTTTGTTGAAACAACTCGCCATTAAAATTGATAATAAGGTGTTTTTGCAATTGGAAATTAACTTTTGCTCTAAATCTTAAAAAATATCTTGAATAGCTGTCATAAAAAAACATTCCGTCCAGTAAAACGTAAGTTTTGTCAATATCTGTATTTAATTGATATTGTATACCGCTACCAATAAACTGTCTATTTTTTGTCATCCAGTAGGGAATTCCATTTACGTTTTCGGTTCCTACAGAATAAGAACCTTCTAGTGAGGTTCGAAAGATGTTGCTATTGTATTTAAATAGAGGATAATTTCCGGAAATAGATAATGTAAAATCTGTATTATCATCTGTATAGTAATTATTTTCGATATATGCGGTGGTGTTTAGTTTATTTTTGAAATTCTTTTCAAAATAACAACCAAAGGTGTTTTTATATAAATAACGTTGAAAAGCATTATTGTTTTTCACTGGAGTAGTTTCATAACTTAAAGAAATAAGGTTATTACCTTGTATATAACGTCCTTTGATACCAAGTGAGTAAAAATAGTTATTATTGGCTACTTCAAAACCAATTTTTCCAGAATACTTAAGCTTTTGGTCGAAAGAGTTTGAGTTTATAAATTCATAGTTCACTCCGTATAAATTTACAGAACCTTTATTTTCATTAACAGCGTTGCCTACAAACGAATTCGTAAAACTGAAATTATGCACATGTTTTTCGTTGGAGATATGCCCATATGTAAAAATTTTGTCAAACGTAGCAACATCATTTTTATTAGTGTTTATCATAGATTTTGCTGTAAAATAGCTATGTTGCTCTAACATTTTGATTCTTTGAATACTATCTTTTATTTTTTTAAAAAGAAAACGAGAAGAAGTGTTTATAATGTTCTTTTGTATTGTTTTCTTTTGGTACAAGAAAAAAGTATTAAGTTTCTTTTGTATGCTTTTATATTCACTATGTGTTTCAGGAATGGTTTCTGCAAGCTTCCAAGCTTTTAAAAAGCGGTCTTTTGCCAAATACAAATCGATCATGGTTTTTTTTGCAGTAAACTCTTCTTCTATATTACTGTATTCATAGTTTTTATAATATTGGTATAACTTTTCATGATCTCCTGTTTCAAATAACCAATACAATTGGGTTTCAATAGGAATTTTTTTTGAAAGTCTGGCCCAGGAAAGGGCTTTGTCAATTTGTTTATTTTCATAAAAAAACCAAGTAAGTTCCTTAGCGATTGTTTTATAATCTTTGATGGTTGGAATAGTGTTTAGAACAGCAAATTTTTCAGGGTCATTTCTCCAAAGGTAAGTATTTACAAAAGCTACTTTATTCTCAGGAGTGGGGGCTATCTTTATGATATCTAACAACTTTTTACGAACTTCTTTGATGTTATGCTCGCTATTGTAATTTTTTAAATACTCTTTTAATAACTGGAGTTTTTGGGTTGAATTGGTAACTGTTTGAATTTGTCTTTCTAACCAAATTCGTTGGCTTTCTTTGGTAGGATACCATATAACTTTAGCCATTTTTTTAGCCAAAGAAGCCGATTCATAATTTTGATTCAAAAAATAAAAGCGTTCAAGATCTTTCCAAAACTTTTTTTCAAGTTTCATCCAGCTACAATATGTGGCATACTCTTTCCATGTTTCTAAAGAAAAATTATTGTTTTTAAAAAGGTCTTCTCGTAGCAAAGACAACTTGTTTAATAAAATGCTTTCATGAGTTTCTTTAAAATTTAAAAAATTGTGATAAGTGATTAAAATTTCAGTTGTAGAAAAAGTTTTTTGATTAATTGTTAGAATAGGAACTTTAATTTTAGATTTTTTAGTTTTAATGTTTACCAAATACCCATTAAAAAGAGGAATTTTAGTATAAGGTGTTTTTTCTTTAGAGAGAAAATCAAATAAAATGGTAGCATTTTTTTGATTGATATATGTAAACCAGTTTTGCTCGTTATGGTAACTATTGTTATTGGTTACATAATAAAAAGAAGAGCCTTTGTAGTGTTTAAAATCACTGCTTCTTATATTGGCAACTATTTTAGCACCATTTTGAACATCGAGGAATTTAGCAAAAGGGTAATTTTGCTTATGTTCTTTAATAATATTTTCAAAAGAGTAATACATTCCGGAGAGGTCTTTTTTGTTGTTTTTTTTCCAGAATAATTGAAGCCCATTTCTGTAATTAAATTCTCCTTTTGCTTCTAAATTATTTTTATTTGGTATTTGATATACATCATCTGGATGAACGAAGTGAGACCATATTCCTGTATATAAATACATGGTTTCTTTCAGGTATTTATTAAAGCTATTTAAATGAAACCCTGAGGTATTTCTAGGAAAGTCAAACATTTCATGGGTATAAGGCTCCGGATTAAATTCTCTACCCCCACCATTTTCAAACTCCCCTGTATACAAACTACACATATACTTTAAAGAAGGCATTTCTTTATGTAAAGTTAAAACACCAAGCTGATCTATATAATTAGAGGGAGGGATGTACGACACAGGAAACGAACCAAAGTTGTTAATTAACCACATGTTTTTTACTGTTTTAAAAGCAACATTCATATTTTCTTCTTTCCAATGTTCCTTTAACAAAGAAATGTGATTGTAGCCATGAAACCCTAATTCGTGTTTTTGTTTTAATACATCTAGTGTAATAATTTTAGGTATAGGAGCAAAATTTTCTGTTGATAAGTTCCACTGTTGATAAGAAAAAGGAGGTTCTGAGTTTTCACCGTAATCAAAAATAATTGTGGTTGTGTATTTTATATCATATTTGTTGGCAAGGGTTTGCATATCTTTCCACCAAATATTTTTTACAAAGGCATCAGAAGTAATATTGTATTCACTTAAAATAGGTTCTTTTTTAAAGGGAAACACAGGACTAGGAAAATCGTCTAGAAAAATAGTGTTTATATTGGCTATTGGATAAGGAATTCCTTCTAAAGTTGAAAGTAGCACAGGAAATAACAAACCTCTAGCATCTTTTGTAATTTGAAAAGAAGTGTTAAAATAATACACATTTCCTAACTCTAAATTTCTTTTTATAGTTACAGGATAATCAGGCTCATTATCAGCCGATAAGAGAACTTCTATTCCATTATTAAAACTTTTCTTATCATGTCCGTAATGAATAAATGATGTATATATAGAACGATTGTTAAGGCTTGGGGTAAAATTATGTTGAAATTTTATTCCTTTAGCTGTTACGTTGTAGCGATGTTTTGATTTTTCTTTTTTAAGACCAACTAAAAAGTTAAAACGGTCATCGGTAATAGCTTTAGTAATAATTAACGAACCTCCTTTTGCTATAAAAAGAAGAATTTTGTGAATACCCGCTTCAGATAAGTCTTCTGTATTATGCAAGAAAATTGTTTTAAGAGTTGAGGGAAATATATATTCTTCATAATTAAGTTTCTTTGTAGCAACAGTTGCAAAAGGTATTTTAGTATAATCACAAAGCTGTTGAATGTTTTCTTTGACTTTATTTTTACTTGATACATCTTTGCCAAGATAGATAACAACAGGAGATGAATTATTTAAAAAATAAGTACTTTTTGAAAATGTATTCTTGTTTTTTTTTTCAAAAGATTCGTGGTTCTTATTTTGAGGTAAAAAACCATAAATAGAGAAAAAAAATAAAAGAGCGGCAAAACCGATTTTTAAAAATTTGTTTATCTTTTTCATAGTCGTTTATCATACAACAACATTTTATCAATGTTGCAGCTATTTTTTTTGTTAATTATTTTATATACTCTTAGTCTTTTGGTATTTGTGAATAGTTCAATTTCTCGATTTCTCGATCTTAAAACGTTTAATAAACTATCGTTGGTTTTAAGCTGTTTTTTACTGGTTAAGAAACCAACTCTACTTATATTTTTATCAACTCCTAGTATTTCAAATAAAAAAATGCTATTTGGAAGAATGGTATGAGGATTGTTTTTTAAAAAATCTTTTTTGTTTTTGTTCGTATGAAATACAGAGTCTTTAATCAAGTATTCTTTATTTAATTCGCTATAATTCATAAAAAAATGATTGTACTTACTAAAAATCAACGTTTTTTCATTGTTTACAACAGCAAAACTATAAGGAAGATGATTCGTTATTATTTTGTCGTAAGTAGCTAAAATTTGTCTATTAGTTTCGTTAGAGTTTTTCAGTTGCGATATAATTGGTCTTTGAATAAAGATTAAAATGAAAACAGTAGAGATAACGATTATTGAAGAGAGGTATTGAGCCGCTTTTACGGTTATTATTTTAACATGGTTAAAGATTAGGTTATTTATTGAAATTCCAATCATTATAGGAGTTAAAACACTGAAAATGAGTAGGAATAAATTTTCATCAATAAGATAATAACGAGTTTGAAAAAGGGCAGCTAAGAAAAGATATAAAGAAGAAATTAAAATAGACTCGATGTTTGTACGCTTAATTAAAATATTAAGTATTATTACAGCGATGGCTGTTAACGAAACAGCAGTTACAATATTGATATGTTGAAAGTAGAGGTTTTTGATTTTTGAAAAATTAGAAATCTCTATAAAACTATTCCGTATAAAAAAGGGAATATTAAATACTCCATAGTTAAAGGTTGCATAGTACCCTAGAATGGTAATTATAGGTATAACAATAAAGAGAAACAGTATTTGTGTTTTTTGTTTAACACTTTTTTTACTATCATAAATAGCTAAAAAAAGAAGAGAGGGTAAAACTATAATTAGGAGAGATGAAAAAGCTAAAAAACTTATGGCTAAAAGCGCAAAAGAAAAATATATTAAATGGGTTCTGTATTTATAATAATGCTGTTTTTCTGTAATTGAAAAGAGGATAGGAAAAAAAATTATAAACACAGAGAAAATTTTCCGATGTTTGAAAATAAAAGGGATATCTATAGGAGTTATAATTAAACCACCTAAAAATAATAAAGCAGAAAAAAAAGGTATGAAATAAGGAGTTTTAACACTGGTTTTTTTTACAATCCAAAAAATAAGAATAGATAAAATACTACATTGTAAGAACCCAAACATTTGCAGACTCATCTCAGAACTTATTTTAAAGAAAAGACCAAAAATATTAATAAGAGCAAATTCTCCCATTTCGGTATATTCTGTACCAAACCATTGTTGGTTTGTTATGCGCATTATATTTTCATAATCGGCAAACCAACTTTCGGAGAATAAAAATAAATCGTTGGTATAAAAAAACATTCTAAAGCAAAAGGCCACAATAAAAATGATTATTATGATACTTAAATCATAAATTTCACTTTTATAAATTGTATAATTTTTAAAATATTCTACAACTTGCTTTTTTTTATTAACAGCTTCAATAAAACCAATAAAGCGTATTACTTTCTTTTCGAATGAATTTTTTATCGTAATATAAATGATTTTTGGGTGGTTGAAATTGTTTGTTTCAAAAAACAAAAAAACAAACAATAAGCATAAAAAATTGAACAGATTGTAAGCTTTAAACTGTGTGAGAAAAAAAATAATGACTATGTTTATGGAAGCATATATACTAATGTTTGTTATTAAAAAGTCTGAAAATAAATACTCTTTTTTGTTGTTTTGTGTTTTCTTTATGACATAAAAGAAAAGTGCCACGCATATAAATCTTATTAAAGCATAAAGAAAACTAGTTTCATATAATTTCATTTTTTATTTAAAGAAGGGTTTATTTTGTAAGTCTATTTGTCCAATAAAAAGGTGCCAGTCATATTTTTTTAATTTTCTTACTATTTTGCGTGCATCTTTTTTTCTTTCTGCATATTCAATAATAATAAAAGGCAAAGTATATTTTTCTTGAATCGTTTTTAGATAAGAGGTCTTTTCTTTATAGTTCTCTTCATTTCTAAGCCTATATATTCCTTTTGCAAAATTATAATTGGTAATGACCGATTCGAAAGCAACAGAATTGATAAGCTTATTTGTAATATCCAAAATTTCACTACCTGCATTTTGCATTAGGTGTATTGTAGGAAACTTTTTTCTAATTGATTGGAGTAATGATATTAAATAGTGCTGTTGTTTTTTTTGTTCTCCAAAAGAACAGTAGTTATCTATATTGTCTAAAAAAAGACCGTGAAAGCCTTTCATTAAAATTTTTTCTTTAACATCTTCAAGCAAAACTTCGTGTAAAGTTTGTTTGCTCAAATCTAAATAAAAGCTGTTCCAATTTTTATTCATCCCAGGCAATTTGTGATTTTTGGCTTTGTCATAAAATGAAGTGTATTTATTAAACTCACCCAATGAAATATAAGCTAAAAGAAATTGGTTGTGTTGTTTTAAAATTGCTATTTCACTAGCAGAATAATGGCTAGCTTCTAATATTACATATTCGTAATTAGTAATCTCTTCAACAGGGATTTTTCCATAACATAAAAAAACAGCGTTATGTTTTGCCATTAGTTTAGAAGTATAAATAAAAACGATTAAAAATATCCAGTATCTAAATCGTAGCATAGTAATCAATATTTTTATAGACGTGAATATTTTCTTTAAGGGTAAAGTAAGTAAATACAACAGAGCCTAACAACATTCCATAGGAACTATCACTATATGAAAATAACCTACTAATAATAAATCCAGATACAATATTAACAAGGCAGGCAAAAAGTATTATCTTCAAAACTTCTTTCTGTTTCTTCAAAGAAATAAGGTAGGAAGAATTAAGTATGCCCCAGCACAAAAAGAAATAACCTAGGATTCCAATATTTGCTATTTTAATACTTGTACTTGTTAAAGGTTCAGAAAAAAAATAATTATACCCCCATTTACCATAAAAAATATATAAAACAATACTATAAATAGGGATGGAAGAGAGAAGCATAAGTATTAAACTTTTTAAGTATAGTGATAATGTTTTTTTTCTGTAAACGGTCATATCCAGAATACAAGTATTATACTTCTCAAAGTTTAGAAAATTAAATAACGAGGTATTACTGTATTCCAAGATTCCTGCAAGTAATAATAAAAAAATAATAGATAAGTCCATACCTATTTCATAGTTTTTCTCGTAATAGATAGGTAAAAAAAAGTTACTAGTTTCATTACTTGACCAAGCAATAATTCTGTCTATAAAAAAGAAAAAGTTAAGAAAAACACCATAGAAAAAAGCATATAAATTGTTATAGATAACTGCTCCTTTTTGAAAACTCACATTAGAAGAAACACCAGTTGCTCTTTTCTTTCTAAAATAAACAATTAAAAAAATAAGCACGGTACTTACGGCGACAAAAAGCCCTATAAAATGGAGAAGATATATATTAACACTTGTATTATTAATAAAAGGTAAGCATACAATTGAAGCATTAAAAGTAGCTAAAAATATAACCTTTTTACGATTAATTACATGCAAAGGAGCAAAGACTAAAAATAATAACCCAACCCAAAAAGCATAGCAAGCAATAAGTAGCATTGTTTTAAAAGGGTACAGTGGAATTATTAAATTTAAAAGTACCAGCCCTAATAAGAAACAAAAAATAGATATCCCTCCCTTTTTTAAAAGAGAATAGGTCATTTTTTCTACAAGTAAAAAATCTTTTAGGTAAAAGTGCTTTGATATTTGATTTCCAATAACTTGGATAAATCCTCCACTAATAACCATACCTATAATGATACCCAAAACTACGATAGTAGATTGAAGCTGGTTAAACCCTGTATACACATAAATTGAAAACCCGTATAAAATAATAGAAGTTAATTGCAAGGCAAAAGCTAACAAATATGAGGTGCCATAAACATATTGTTTAATAAACAAATAAGCATCAGAAAAAACTTTTTTTGTTTTTTCAATAGAGGTAACTTCATAAACTTTTTTTGTTTTTTTAATACTTGTTTCTTGAGTTGTTGTTAGTTTTTGAAAAAGATCACTAGCTAAAGCTCTCGAGTCAGGAAAACCAAAATCTTCAGGAACATTTTCACTTTTAATTCCAATAGACTCAAGTATGGCAACAACTACATCAACAGAAACAGGATCCCCTATTTTAGCTTTTATTTTACGTAATAATAAAGCATTACTTTCTTTGCAATCTGCTACCATTGTTTAAAAGCAATTTCTTTATGATGTTTAATTTTTTGTTTTTTAAATAGTAGGTTATTGTACACATCCTCGTAAGAAGAAATAATTTTGTCTAGTGTAAAATGTTCTAAAACTCTTTTTCTTGATTCTTTTCCCATTTTTAATCTTATATCATCATTTTCTAATAGGTAAATTACCTTTTCTCCTAATGCTTTATAATCTTTAGGTTTACAAACAAACCCTGTTTTTTCGTTAATGGCTTCTGCAACACCACCAACATCAGTTGCTACCACGGGGACACCGCAACTCATAGATTCAATTACCGTATATGGAAATCCTTCTGAAATAGAAGTTAAAATAGAAATATCTCCTTCTAAAAATGCCTTATTTGGTTGGCTATGATGGCCAGCTAAGATAAAATTCGTAGCTAAATTTAACTTTTGTATAAGCGCTTCACATTCTGATACATAATCTAAATCTGCTTTTTTATCACCGTAAACAATAAATTTCACATTAGGAATTTTCTCTTTAACGTATTCGCATGTTTTTATCATGGTAATAACATCTTTCAAGGCAAAAATTCTAGCAATAGCCACAACAGTGGGTGTGTGTTTTAAATTCTCAGGCTTTTCTCCTGTTGAAAACCTATTTTCATCTACACCGTTGTATATTACTTTAGATTTTTGTGGAGCTAAACCATAATGAAATTCCCATTTGGTATTAAACTTACTAACAGAGGTTACTAAATCTGATTTTGTATAGGCTAAACGAGCCAAAGATTCAGAACATTTAATAATTATTTTCTTAGTAAAATACGATAATGATGAACTACTAATATTAATCATATTTTCGCGAATAAAAACACCGTGTTCTGTAGCAACGATTGCAGCATTATACTCTTTTTTGGCAACTAAAGCAGGTAAAATTGGTAATCCAGCAAGCGTTATATGTGCTATATCAACAGGAGGTATGGGTACAGCAAGAGTAATTAGTAGCTTGTTTATATATTGTAAAGCAAAAGCAACATCATTAATTGTTAAGTGGTATTGGTTTGAGTTGAAATTTTCAGAAATAATGCTTTTAAATTCTTTCCATACAGAAATATTTTTTAAAGTAAGATCAAAATCGTATCTTTTAAAATACTCCCAAAGCTTATAAACACTAGCTTCCAGAGCATCTAAATCACAATTAGCACCAATTAAATTAGAAACAAAAGTTCTAAAATTATCAAGAAAATAATATTGGATATTGATATCTGATGTGTGACTTTTTTTGCTAACGACACGACTGTATGGAAGTCCATAATTCATGATATCTGATAAAGCGTATGATGCCCACAAAGGAACCTGTATAATCTCTTTCACGTTTTCATTAATGCTATACTTTGGTTTCTTCTCATAGTAAGCATTTAACGAATAGATGACATAATCAACATCCTTTGTTAGGTCGCATAACGTATGTGCCCAACTTGATACACCGCCATAATTGTAAGGGTAAGTTCCCTCAGTTATAAGCAATACTCTTTTATTTATAATAGATTCCTCTTCTTTTTTTAAAATCATAACAAACTTTATAAAATAATATCAGAATAGGGGGATGGGGTGCAATTTTGAGAAAATTAACTCCATGACGACTATTTAACTATTTCCCCTTGTTTTCCCGTTTTTCTAATATTATTTAATGCTTCTATTGCGTTAAGACACTTTTACTATGGTTAAGTCACTTTTTAGCACAAAAAAACTAGGTATCATTTATCAAGAAGTTGAAGAACTATATAAAACACCTAAGATAAATACAGCACTTTTGCGAATTACGAAATATGGTAAATGTGGCACATTTAATTATTAATCAATCAGTAAAACGAAAAAAAATAAGGGAGGGTGTTTAAATATTATAATGTACACAATACATCTCCAAAAAGTTTTTAAATGATTAATACTAAGCTAAATAAATAAGTGACCTGTAATCAGATTGCCTATTTGTCAACTATAAAATCTCCTTTTCAAGCAAAATGGCTTTAGGGTGCAAAATATTATTTTCAAGATGTATATGTTTATATAAATCTTGTTCAAATTCATCTAGTTTAGCATACAAAGCTCTAAAAGTATTACAGCCCCCTTCTGGTGGAGTATAGTTATTAGATAATTTTGATATTTTTTTAAAAATATTTCCAACATTTTCATGTTCATGTTCATGTTCCATCATTTGTATAGGGCTATTTATAGTTCTGAAAGGTGGTATTGTCTTTTTTAAACCTTCTTTTTTAGCCTGTATTAATTGTTTTATAAAAGGAAATAATATTTGCTCTTCTTTTTGCATATGTGCTAGTAGGTCTTTTGCTACCTTATAAAATAATTGATTTATTTCTATAATTTCAGCATAATAATTTCCGTATGCTTTAGCTACTTTGTTAGCATATTGTGAAATAAGGTGCATATTTTCTCTAACGTATGTATGATGTATTTTTTCAATATAAATCATTAAAAAATCTAGTTCCCACTTGTTATAATCTTCAATAATATCATTTATTGATTCAACTTCGGCTAGTTCTTTTTCAAGAGTTGTTTGATCTATCTTGTTTTCTATACAAGCTTTCTCAACTGTAGTACCCCGACGATAACAAAAATCAATCCCATATTTCTTAAAAATAGGTGCTGTTTTTATGTTTTCAGTCACATAATCTACTACTGTTTTGTTAGTTGATATTATCATAATTTCTAGTTCTCTTAATTCTTTTTAGAATAGGAATGCTTCAAATTTCTAGATAAACACCATGATAAAGTATGATAAAAATCAGTCAGATGGATAAAAATAAAAACCTTTATTTAAATAGTGAAAAATTAAATTTATTCAATAGATAACGAATCGTAATTTTGTAAGTAATATAAAAAAGGAACTACTAATGAGTTAAATAAAAATATGAGGAATATGAACGATAAAATTTTAACATGGAAAGATGTAATTAACTTTGTAGTAAATGGCAGTCCAACACCAGATAAAAGAGTAGAAAAAACAGCAGAAGAATGGCAAGAGCTTTTAACACCTGAACAGTATAGAGTTACAAGACAAAAAGGAACAGAAAAACCTAATTCAGGGGCTTTATGTAGTGTTTATGATGCAGGTAAGTACAAGTGTGTATGTTGTAATACTCCTTTGTTCGATTCAACTATTAAATTTAGTTCAGGTACAGGTTGGCCTAGTTTTACACAGCCTATAAAAGAAAAAGCTATTCAGTATGAGAAAGATACTACTTTCGGGATGGTACGTGTAGAGGTTATGTGCAACACCTGCGATGCTCATTTAGGACATGTTTTTCCTGATGGACCAGAACCTAGCGGATTACGTTATTGTATTAATTCAGCTTCAATGATTTTAGATACTGAATAAAGAAAGGAGAGAAATGACAAATGATAAATTAGAAGTATTAACTGTTGGAGGCGGTTGCTTTTGGTGTGTAGAAGCTGTTTTAAATCAAATAAAAGGAGTTGAAGAAGTGGTATCAGGTTATATGGGAGGTACTGTATCAGGAATACCAACCTATAAAGAAATTTGTTCAGGTTTAACAGGGTATGCAGAAGTAGTGCAAGCAACGTTTAATCCTGAAATCATAAGTTATGAAGAATTATTGATTATGTTCATGACAAGCCATGACCCAACAACTTTAAACAGACAAGGGGCAGACGTAGGAACACAATACCGATCCGTTATTTTTTATCATACCAAAGAACAACAAATAACCGCAGAAAAAGTAGTAGAAAAGTTGGCTTCTTATTATGAAGATGAAATTGTAACAGAAATAAGCCAAACATCCATATTTTATAAAGCAGATGAGAGTCATCAAGATTTTTATGAGAAGAATAAAGATCAAATGTATTGTGTAGTGGTTATTTCACCTAAATTGGCAAAATTGAAAAAGCTATATGCAAATAAATTAAAAGAACAATAAAACGTGTTGAAATTCAATATACAAAATACCTTTACTGAAGAGTTACCTGCAGATTCAATTAAAGAAAATAAAAGAAGACAGGTTACTGAAGCTTGTTTTTCGTACGTAACTCCTAAAAAAACATCGAATCCAAAAATTATTCATGTATCGGATGAAATGGTAAATGAATTAGGACTCACAGAAGCTGAAATAGCTTCCGAAGAGTTTAAAAATGTTTTTACAGGAAATGAAGTATATCTAAATACACAACCGTATGCGATGTGTTATGGTGGGCATCAGTTTGGGCATTGGGCAGGTCAATTGGGAGATGGTAGAGCGATTAATTTGTTTGAAATGCCCCATGATAACAAAAAGTGGACTTTACAATTAAAAGGAGCAGGAGAGACCCCATATTCGAGAAATGCAGATGGATTAGCAGTGTTGCGTTCCTCTATTCGTGAGTACTTGTGTAGTGAGGCTATGTTCCATTTAGGTGTACCTACTACAAGAGCTTTATCATTAGCATTATCAGGAGATAAAGTATTACGAGATGTAATGTATGATGGAAATGCCGCTTATGAAAAAGGAGCAATTGTATGTAGAACAGCCGAGTCTTTTTTGCGTTTTGGTAGTTACCAAATATTTTCTGCCAGAGGAGATGTAATAACATTAAAAAAACTGGTTGATTATACAGTTAAACATCATTATCCTCATTTAGGGAAACCTTCAAAAGAAACATACGTGTCCTTTTTTAAGGAAGTAGCCGAACGTAGTTTAGAAATGGTAATTCATTGGCAGCGTGTAGGATTTGTGCATGGGGTTATGAATACAGATAATATGTCAATTCTAGGTTTAACGATTGATTATGGACCTTACGGGTGGTTGGAAGGTTATGACCATGGATGGACACCTAATACTACTGACAATACACATAAACGTTACCGATATGGTTCACAGCCCGAGATGGTTTTATGGAACTTATATCAGTTGGCAAATGCTTTATACCCACTAATTGAAGAAGCTGTACCTTTAGAAGCTGTTTTGGAAAATTATCAAGAAAAATTTCCTGAAAAATATATGCAAATGATGCGAGAAAAATTGGGGCTTTTTTCTTCACAAGAATCAGATGGAACATTAATTTCAGACCTTGAGGAAGTACTTCAAAGAACAGAAACTGATATGACCATTTTTTTCCGATTGTTGTCAAATATTTCAAAAAATGATACCAAAGAAGAGGCAATCAAAAAAATAGAAAAAGCATTTTATACGCCTTCAGAAATTGTAGATGAAATAAAAAAATCTTGGGAAAACTGGTTTCGAAATTATATAGAAAGGTTACAAAATGAAACTATTTCAGATAAAGATAGAAAAACAAAAATGAATGCTGTAAACCCTAAATATGTACTGAGAAATTATATGGCACAATTAGCAATTAATGATGCAAATAAAAATGATTTTGTATTGTTAAATGAGTTATATTTATTGTTGAAAAACCCTTATGATGAGCAGCCAGAAAACGAAAAATGGTTCGTAAAACGTCCTGAATGGGCACGAAATAAAGTGGGTTGTTCTATGTTATCTTGTAGTTCTTAAGATAAAAATAAACATAAACTTTTGGTTTAGGTTGATTTGTTTAAGTTTCTGATTTTTAGTATTTTACTTATGTTTATTGAAGATAATTCAAAACTCTTTTTTAATAAAATTCAAAATAAATTTGGAATATTCAATTTTATAATTGAATATTTGTACTCGTAAAAGTTCAAACACTTATTGACGATGTTATCAAGAAAGGTGGAGGGATTAGACCCTATGAAACCTTAGCAACCCTTTGTGCAAACAAAGAAGGTGCTAAATTCTACCAGAGCGTAAAAAACTCGAGGATAGATAACCCAAAGAAGTTTCTTTATTTCTACAAGAACCTTCTTATAATTTCTTAATAACATTTTTCTAGTAAGCAACATCTAACAAAGATGTGTTTTGGCTTTTGGTTTAATTTTTTATTAACTCAAAAACAAGAAAAATGAGTACACAAAAATTCGCAACAAATGCGTTGCACGCAGGTCACGATGTAACACAAAATGGAGGAACAAGAGCTGTTCCTATTTATCAAACAACATCGTATGTTTTTAACAACTCAGAACATGCAGCAAATCTATTTTCGTTAAAAGAATTAGGGTTTATTTACACCCGATTAAACAATCCAACCAATCAAATTTTGCAAGATCGTTTAGCTGCTTTAGAAGGAGGTATTGGCGCAGTTGTATTTGCTTCTGGTACCGCAGCAATTTCAACAGGGTTGTTAACCTTACTAAAAGCTGGAGATCATATTGTTGCTTCGAGTAGTTTATACGGTGGAACGTATAATTTACTGAATGTTACGTTACCAAGATTAGGAATTACCACTACGTTTGTTGATGCTTCAAATCCTGGTAGTTTTGCTGAAGCAGTACAAGAAAACACCAAAGCTTTCTTTGTAGAATCTTTAGGAAATCCGAAGTTAGATGTGTTAGACTTACAAGCCATTTCTTCACATGCAAAAAAGGCAGAAGTTCCGTTTATTGTAGATAATACAGTAGCAACACCAGCTTTATTAAATCCGATAGAACATGGAGCAAATATTGTAATTCACTCGTTAACAAAATACATTGGTGGACAAGGAAACTCGTTAGGAGGAGCCATTATTGATGCAGGAACCTTTAATTGGGCAAATGGAAAATTTCCTGAGTTTACTGAGCCTTCAGCTGGATACCACGGATTAGTATACCATGAAGTTTTAGGAGCTGCTTCATACACGTTTAAATTAATCTTAGAAGGATTACGTGATTTTGGAGGAGCATTGAGTCCTACGAATGCATTTAATATTATTCAAGGATTGGAAACCTTAGAAATAAGAATCCAAAAACATAGTAAAAATGCATTGGCTATAGCAAAATGGTTACAAGAACAAGAAGAAGTTGCTTGGGTAAACTATCCAGGGTTAGAAGGAAATAAATACAAAGCTTTAGCTGATAAATACTTAGCAAAAGGACAAAGTGGATTAGTAACCTTTGGTGTAAAAGGAGGTTATGAAGCAGCTAAAACTATTGCAGATAATACAAAACTCTTTTCATTACTAGCTAATATTGGAGATACCAAATCTTTAATTATACACCCTGCAAGTACCACGCATCAACAGTTGAATGATGAGGCGCAAGAAAGCACAGGAGTAACTAAAGATCTAATACGTTTATCAGTAGGTCTAGAAAATATTGAAGATTTAAAAACTGATTTAGCAGAAGCGTTTGCTAAAATTTCTAAAGAAATATTGGCTTAATACCAATAGTATTAGGCAAACACTAAAAAAATTAGTAATGAAAAGTGATTTACAACACATACATATTCTTAGTTATACTACGGTAAGCGGTACACAATTCGATAAAATCCTTTTGAGTTATCAAGTTTTTGGAAAGTCATTGGGTACTGCTCCTGTGGTACTTATTAACCATGCATTAACAGGTAATAGTAATGTTACAGGAATTGATGGTTGGTGGCAAGATTTAGTAGGTGAAAACAAGGTTATTGATACAAATCAGTATACAGTTCTGTGCTTTAACATTCCAGGAAATGGTTATGATGATTTTTTAATTGATGATTATAAAAGCTTAGTAGCACGTGATGTTGCAAACATCTTTTTACAAGGACTAGAACAGCTAAATATTAAGAAATTATTTGCATTGATAGGCGGTTCTTTAGGTGGTGGAATAGCTTGGGAAATGACTGTGTTAAACCCAAAAATAACAGAATACTTAATTCCTATTGCGACCGACTGGAAATCGACCGATTGGTTAATAGCAAATTGTCAAATACAAGAGCAATTTTTAACCAACTCTAGTAATCCGGTACACGATGCACGTATGCATGCAATGTTGTGTTACAGAACACCAGAATCGTTTAAAAAACGTTTTCAACGTACTAAAAATGAAGAACTACAAATTTTTAATGTTGAAAGTTGGTTGTTACATCACGGGAAAAAACTGCAAGAACGCTATCAGTTGGCTTCTTACAAATTGATGAACCAGCTATTAAAAACAATTGATGTTACGAAAGGTAGAGAAGGATTAAATGTGTTAGAAACCATTGAAGCTGATATTCATATTGTAGGAGTAGATTCTGATTTGTTTTTTACTGCTGAAGAGAACAGAGAAACGCATAAACAACTGGCGTCAGTCCATACAAATGTAACTTATAATGAAATTAATTCAGATCACGGACATGACGCTTTCTTAATAGAATACAAACAATTAGAAAAAATAATTGAACCTATATTCAATCAAAAATCAACAAACAAAAGAATGAAAATTTTAAAATTTGGCGGAAAATCTTTGTCGAATGAAGGCATACAGAATGTAGTAGCTATCATAGAACAAAAAATTAATGAAGGAGAAAATATAGCTGTAGTTGTTTCAGCCAGAGGAAAGGCAACCGATGAGTTGGAAGAGATTTTAGAAAAAGCAGCTAAAAATGAAGTTTTTAAAGAACATTTGGAAGCTTTTAAGCATGAGCAAACAAAATTAACTCCATTGGTAGATTTCTCTACTGAATTTGATAGACTAGAAAAGTTATTTGAAGGGGTACGATTGTTAGGAGATTATAGCCAAAAGATAAAAGACGAAGTATTGGCACAAGGAGAATTATTGTCTATAAAAACAGTAACCGACTTGTTACAACAAAAAGGAATTAATGCGAATGCTACCGATTCAAGAGCGTTGTTAAAAACAGATGAAAGCTTAGGTAACGGACAGTCAATAGTTGCAATATCTAAAGAAAATGTGTTGAACCACTTCAAGCAATACAATGGAACAACAGTGAATGTGGTAGCTGGATTTATTGCCTCAAACTTAAAAAATGAAACAACTACCTTAGGAAGAAACGGAAGCAATTATACAGCCTCATTATTGGCAAACTATTTAGATGCCGAAGAGTTACAAAACTATACGCATGTAGATGGTATTTTTACTGCAAACCCTGATTTGGTTGCTGATGCCAAAAAGATAGAAGAATTATCATTTTCAGAAGCCAATGAATTGGCAAACTTCGGTGCTACTATTTTACATGCTAAAACCATAATTCCATTATTAGAAAAAAATATTAATCTTAGAATATTAAATACCTTCAATCCTAATGATAATGGAACATTGATAACAGCAAAATCAACATCAAAAGGAATTAAATCTTTATCAGTATTAGATAACGTTGCTTTGATAAATTTTGAAGGAAGAGGATTGTTAGGAAAAGTAGGGGTAGACGCTCGAATTTTTAAAGCGTTGAGTAATCACGGAATTAGTGTAAGTATAATTTCACAAGGCTCCTCAGAAAGAGGAATTGGTTTGGTGGTTGATAAAAGTAATGCAGCAGCAGCCGTAAAAGCCTTGGAACAAGAGTTTGAAAGTGATTTACAAACAAAAGATGTAAGTCAAATTTTTATCCTTGAAGAAGTATCGGTAATTTCTATCATTGGGCAAGACTTAAGTGAGTTTCATCATCCGTATAATACGCTGATTAAAAACCAGGTTGTTCCATTATTGTTTAATAATACCATTACAGGTAAAAATGTGAGCTTGGTAGTGAAGAAAGAGCAATTACACAAGGCGTTAAATGTGATTCATGGTCAAGTATTTGGAGTCGCTAAAAAGATTAACATCGCTATTTTTGGTAAAGGTTTAGTAGGTGGAACCTTGATAGAGCAAATTTTAGAAAATTCAAAAACGATTCTAGAAAGACGAAAAATCCAGTTGAATATTTTTGCAATTGCTAATTCTAAAAAAGTATTATTAATAAAAAATGGAGTTGGAACTAATTGGTCGAATGAGCTTGAAAAAGCAGTGGAAGATAAGCATACAGTTGATAGTGTAATTGACTATGCAAAAGAACATCATTTAGAAAATTTAATTGCAGTAGACAATACAGCTAGCTTAGATTTTATAGAAAATTACATTCCGTTAGTCGATGCTGGGTTTGACTTAGTTTCATCTAATAAAATAGCAAATACTGTTTCGTATAATTTTTATAAAAAACTACGTAAAACCTTAGATGAAAATAAAAAAAGTTATCTGTATGAAACCAATGTAGGTGCCGGTTTACCATTGATTGACACGATTAAGTTATTACACGATTCAGGAGAAAACATCACTAGAATTAGAGGAGTATTTTCAGGATCATTAAGCTATTTGTTTAATAAGTTTTCTGCGGAAGACATTGCATTTTCAACGGTGTTGCAAGAAGCAATTGATAATGGATTTACAGAACCAGATCCACGCGAAGACTTATGTGGAAATGATGTTGCTAGAAAATTGTTGATTTTAGCCCGTGAGTTGGATTTAGAAAATGAGTTTGAAGATATTGAAATAGAAAATTTAATTCCAGAAGCATATAGAGAAGTATCTTCTGATGAGTTTTTATCCAATTTAGAAAAGTTAAATTCAACATTTCAACAACAAAAAGAAGCACAAGAAGAGAAACACGTATTACGATATATTGGAGATTTACATGGAGATTTACAACAAACAAAAGGAGAATTGGATGTGAAATTAGTTTCGGTACCTGAGAGTTCTCCTTTAGGAAGTTTAAAAGGCTCAGATGCCATTTTTGAAATTTATACAGAATCTTACGGAGAACAACCTATTGTCATTCAAGGAGCAGGGGCAGGATCTAAAGTAACTGCTAGGGGCGTATTTGGAGACATTTTACGATTAGCAAAGAATAATAATTAGGATAAAAAAACAAGAACCAAGAAAATAGAACAAAGAGAAAAGATAAGGTCTTTGCTCTTTTATCTAGCAGCGAAGCGGTCTAACATCTAAAAAAAAATATGAGTCAACAACATTTTGAAACCCAAGCCATACGAACGCAAACAGAACGTTCACAATTTTCAGAGCATTCAACACCTCTATACCTAACATCAAGTTTTGTATTTGATGATGCTGAAGATATGCGAGCATCGTTTGCAGAAGAAAAGGAGAAGAATTTATACAGTCGATTCTCAAATCCGAATACCACAGAATTTGTCAATAAAATAGTGGCTATGGAAGGTGCAGAAGCAGGGTATGCTTTTGCAACAGGTATGGCAGCGGTGTTTTCAACTTTTGGTGCGTTGTTAAATGCAGGAGATCATATTGTGTCGTGTCGTTCTGTTTTTGGTTCAACACATAGTTTGTTTACCAAATATTTACCTAAGTGGAATATTGAAACGAGTTATTTTAAAATTACCGAAGCTGATAAAATAGAGAGCTTAATTCAACCAAATACTAAAATTTTATATGCTGAAACACCAACAAACCCAGCGGTTGATATTTTAGATTTAGAATTGTTAGGAAGTATTGCAAAGAAGCATAACTTATTATTGGTGATAGATAATTGTTTTGCAACTCCTTATTTACAAAACCCAATTAAGTTTGGAGCAGATTTGGTCATTCACTCAGCAACAAAGCTAATAGATGGTCAAGGACGAGTTTTAGGAGGAGTGACAGTAGGAAAAGAAGAGTTGATAAGAGAAATTTATTTGTTCTCGAGAAATACAGGTCCTGCTATGTCACCATTCAATGCTTGGGTGTTGTCTAAAAGTTTAGAAACTTTATCAATTAGAGTAGAAAAACACTGTGAAAATGCCTTAAAAATAGCACAGTTCTTAGAAGAACATCCAAAAGTAAACTTGGTAAAATATCCGTTTTTAAAATCCCACCCTCAGTATAAAACCGCTAAAAACCAAATGCGATTAGGCGGTAATATTGTCGCTTTTGAAATAAAGGGAGGAGTTGAGGCAGGACGTAAGTTTTTAAATAGTATTCAATTATGTTCATTATCAGCAAATTTAGGAGATACTAGAACTATTGTAACACATCCAGCATCTACAACACATAGTAAATTAAGTGAAGAAGACAGGTTAGAAGTAGGAATTACAGATGGTTTAGTACGATGTTCGGTGGGATTAGAAAATGTAGCAGATGTAATTAACGATTTAAATCAAGCATTAAATAATTAGGAAGTAAAGCATATATTTGTAATATGCTTTCTAAGAAAACAAAATACGGAATTAAGGCGCTTACTTTCATTGCTAAGCAAGAAAAGGGCACTATGGTACAAATAGCTACCATTTCAGAAAAGGAAAACATTTCGCATAAGTTTTTAGAAAGCATATTACTTACCTTACGAAAATCAGGAATTTTAGGAGCAAAAAAAGGAAAAGGCGGAGGTTATTATTTACTAAAGCCAGCCAATGAAATTAAAATGACTGATGTTATTAGAACACTAGAAGGACCCATTGCTATGGTACCCTGTGTTAGTTTGAATTATTATGAAAAATGTGATGACTGTCCAGATGAGGAAGCATGCTCAGTACACAAACTAATGATTCAAGTAAGAGATAATACGCTACAAGTACTTCGTAATAATACACTTGCAGATTTAGTGTAGTATTAACAAATTGTAAAATTCAAATATTTTTTTAATTTATCCTTGGAGAATTAAAAAGCATATGTATATTTGCTGACTTAAAACCTAGTATTCCGATAGGGTAAAGGTATTTTAAAATGATTGCAGAACAAATAGTAGAAAATAAAACGAATTATAGAGACGATAAACTATCTGAAAAACCAGTAAGAAGTGTAGTGAAATCAATAAGTTGGAGAGTAGTAGGAACCATAGATACTATATTAATTTCATGGATAGTTACAGGTCAAATAAAAACAGCTTTTTCAATTGGAGCGATTGAATTAGTAACTAAAATGCTATTGTATTTTTTTCACGAAAGAGCTTGGAACAATATTAAATGGGGCAAAAAATGAGTATAGAAACAATGAATTTAGAAGAAGTAAATAAAGCGTTGAAAAACAAATCTCCAAAAGAGATTATTGCTTGGGCATTGTTACAAGCTAATAAGGCGGTTGTGACCACAAATTTTCGACCTTATGAAGGAGCCATCTTACATGTAGTATCGTCTGTAAAGAATAGTATAGATGTAATTTGGTGCGATACAGGTTATAATACTCCACAAACCTATAAGCATGCTGAAGAGTTAATTGAAAAACTACAGTTAAACATTCAGTTGTATGTTCCTAAACAAACGGTAGCACACAGAAATATCACTTTAGGATTACCAACAGTTGATGATCCTAAACATGCTGTATTTACTGAACAAGTGAAGTTAGAACCTTTCAAAAGAGCAATGAACGAACACAAACCAGATATTTGGTTTACGAACTTAAGAAAAGGACAAACAGCCTTTAGAGATAGTATTGATATAGTTTCAAAAAGTAAAGCTGGAGTATTAAAAGTGAGTCCGTTTTACCATTGGTCAGATGAGGAATTAGATGCTTATTTAGAAGAACACCAATTACCAAACGAGTTTAAATACTTTGACCCAACAAAAGTAGAAAGTAACAGAGAATGTGGTTTACATATTTAAAGAACATGATTATGAATACACAAACTATACAAGTAGGAGCTTTAGAGAGCGAAGCCATATATATATTAAGAGAAGTAGTTGCGCAATTTGAAAAACCGGTGTTACTGTTTTCTGGAGGTAAAGATAGTATCACACTGGTGCGACTTGCTCAAAAAGCATTTTATCCAGCAAAAATTCCGTTCCCTTTATTACATATTGATACAGGACATAACTTTCCTGAAACGATTGAATTTAGAGATCGATTAGTTAAAGAATTAGGAGTTGAGTTAATTGTTCGTCAAGTACAAGATAATATTGATGCTGGTAAAGTAAAAGAAGAAACAGGAAAATATGCAAGCCGAAACATGTTACAAACCGAAACGTTATTAGATGCCATAGAAGAATTTGGTTTCGATGCATGTATCGGGGGAGCGCGTAGAGATGAAGAAAAGGCGAGAGCCAAAGAACGTATTTTTTCAGTACGAGATGATTTCGGTCAATGGGATGAAAAGAACCAACGTCCGGAGTTGTTCGATATGTTAAATGGAAGAATCGATCTTGGACAGAATGTACGAGTTTTTCCAATTTCTAACTGGACAGAATTAGATGTATGGTCGTATATACAACAAGAACAAATTGAAATTCCATCCATTTATTTCGCACATAAAAGAGCCACTTTTATTAGAGACGGACTAATTTGGTCTGCAAATGATGAAGTTGTGTATCGAGAAGAGGAAGAAGAAGTACAAGAGCGTATGATTCGTTTTAGAACAGTAGGAGATATGAGTTGCACAGCAGCAGTTTTGTCAGATGCGATAGATATTAATACCGTGGTTGATGAAATTA
The DNA here is from genome assembly GCF_964513795.1 of Tenacibaculum sediminilitoris. NCBI lineage: Bacteria > Pseudomonadati > Bacteroidota > Flavobacteriia > Flavobacteriales > Flavobacteriaceae > Tenacibaculum > Tenacibaculum sediminilitoris. The sequence continues at coordinate 25,286 of NZ_CAZEQR010000015.1, forward strand.
GAGAATCAACCATTTCAGAAAGAGGTGCAAGAATCGATGATAAACGCTCTGAAGCAGCAATGGAAAAACGAAAACAACAAGGATATTTTTAAAAAAACTAGTATTTAGTAAAGGGTAATGAGAAAAAACACTCAAAACTCAATACTAATCACTCAATACTAAAACAACATGAACGTAATAAAAATAGCAACAGCAGGAAGTGTAGATGACGGAAAAAGTACACTAATAGGGCGAATTTTATACGACACAAAATCATTAACCCAAGATAAACTAGAAGCCATAGAAGAAAAAAGTAAGCAACGTGGGTTTGATTACTTAGATTTTTCTCTAGCGACAGATGGGCTAGTAGCAGAACGTGAGCAAGGAATTACTATAGACGTAGCACACATATATTTTTCGACACCCAAAACAAGTTTTATCATAGCAGATACTCCTGGACACATTGAGTATACTAGAAACATGGTAACTGGAGCTTCAAACTCACAAGCTTCTATCATTTTGGTAGATGCGAGAAACGGAGTAGTAGAACAAACTTACCGTCATTTTTTTATCAATAATTTATTGAGAGTAAAAGATATAGTAGTGGCTGTAAATAAAATGGATTTAGTTGATTTTTCAGAAGAAAAATTCAATCAGATTAAAGGAGAAATAGAGTATCTAGCTAAGAAGAGCGACTATCAAAATCAAAATATCACATTCATACCTCTTTCAGCTTTAAAAGGAGATAATGTTGTGAAGTCTTCAGAAAACACCCCTTGGTATAAAGGAGAAACATTATTGAATCACCTTGAAAACTTGGGGTCTGAAGATACGCAAGAAGTATCAAAAGCACGTTTCCCTGTGCAAACAGTTATTCGCCCAAAAACAGACGAATATCACGATTTCAGAGGATATGCAGGGAAATTGTATGGAGGTGATTTAGCAGTAGGAGATAGCGTAACGGTATTACCATCAGCAACAAAATCTACTATAAAAAGTATTCAGTTTTTTGATAAAGAATATGCAAAAGCAAAAAGGGGAAGCTCTGTAAACATCACCTTAGAAGACAATGTAAACGTAAGTAGAGGAGATATGTTGGTGAAAACAGGAGAAGAACCTTCTGTGGTAAAACAGTTAGAGGCTACTATTTGTTGGATGGATAAAACACCATTACAAGCTTCACAGAAGTATTACATCAAACATGGAGTAAACGATGTGCAAGCAAAAATAACAGAGCTTACAACTTTAATTCGTACCGATTTTTCTGGAAAAGAAGAAACTCCATCTCAATTATCACTAAACGAAATTGGAGAAGTGAGTTTAAAAGTAAGCAAGCCATTGTTTGTTGACTCATATGCCAAAAATAAAGCAAACGGAGCGTTTATAATCATCAATCCAAAAACCAATACCACATCAGGAGTTGGTTTTATCAAGTAAATAATAAAAGTTATGGCAATAATCATTACAGATGAGTGCATCAACTGTGGAGCTTGCGAACCTGAATGCCCAAATACAGCCATTTATGAAGGAGCAAGTGACTGGAAATATAGTGAAGGAACCTCATTACAAGGAAATGTAACTTTACTAGACGGAACTTCGATAAATGCAGACGAAGACAATGAGCCAGTATCAGACGAGTACTATTTTATAGTGCCTGATAAATGTACAGAATGTAAAGGATTTCATGAAGAACCGCAATGTGCAGCAGTATGTCCGGTAGATTGTTGTGTACCAGATGATGCACATGTAGAAATAGAAGAGCAATTGTTAGCAAAGCAAAAGTTCTTACATAACCAATAACAATGCTTTTACAAGCAAATAAGGAGTAAAACCACATGCAAAGTTTTAGATCAGAAATAGAAAACCCTTTAGTAGAAAAGGATATCCTAGAGTTAGAACGTAAAATATGTTTGTTTAACGAAGGAAAAATAGATGAAGAACGTTTTAGAAGCTTACGTTTAGCCAGAGGAATTTACGGGCAACGTCAGTTTGGGGTACAAATGATTCGTATAAAATTGCCGTATGGTAAAGTTACAAGTGAACAATTACACAGAATAGCAGATGTTTCTGATGAGTATTCAAGAGGGCGTTTGCATATTACCACACGTCAAGATATTCAAATTCACCACGTAAGTTTAGACAGAACCCCTGAGTTATGGGCACGGTTAGAGAAAGACGATATTACGTTGCGTGAAGCATGTGGTAATGCAGTACGTAATGTAACGGCTTCAGAAACCGCAGGAATAGATCCGAAAGAACCATTTGATGTAACACCGTATGCACATGCAACCTTTCAATTTTTCTTGCGCAACCCAATTTGTCAGGAAATGGGGAGAAAATTCAAAATGTCTTTTTCTGCTACGGAAGAAGATACCGCGTTGAGTTTTATTCACGATTTAGGGTTTATCGCTAAAACGAAAACAGTTGATGGTAAAGAGGTAAAAGGATTCAAGGTATTATTAGCTGGAGGATTAGGTTCACAACCGCGTCATGCCGATGTAATTTATGACTTTTTGGAAGCAGAATTACTAATTCCTACTATTGAAGGAGTGTTACGTGTATTTGACCGTTATGGAGAACGTGCAAAAAGAGCCAAAGCTCGTTTAAAATTCTTAGTGAAAGATTTAGGTGTAGATGCTTTCTTAGAATTAATAGCTGCTGAAAGAGCCGCATTAGCATATAAAACATATCCGATAGATACTGCCGATTTTGAACAAGACATTGTTTTTGAAACCAACGAAGTTCCATCTGTAGTAATTGAAGATGAAGAAGCGTATCAAAACTGGAAAACAACGAATGCCTTCAAACAAAAGCAAGATGGGTTATACGCGATAGGTATCAAAGTACATTTAGGAGATTTTTATACCGATAAAGCACGTTTGTTAGCAGATTTAATCAAAAAATTCGGAGCAAATGAGTTACGTTTTACGCTACGTCAAAACATCTTGATTCGTCATGTAAGAGAAGAGTTTTTACCATTTTTCTACACAGAATTACAAAAATTAGGTTTTGCAGACGCAGGATATAATAGTTTGAATGATATCACTGCATGTCCGGGAACGGATACGTGTAACCTAGGTATTGCTAGTAGTACAGGAATTGCAGCAGAGTTAGAACGTGTGTTAAAAGTAGAATATCCACAGTATGTAAATAACAAAGACATCACTATTAAAATTAGTGGATGTATGAATGCTTGTGGACAACACAACATGGCACACATTGGTTTTCAAGGAATGTCAATAAAAGTAGGGAAGTTATTAGCACCTGCTTTACAAGTATTAGTTGGAGGAGGAGTTTTAGGTGGCGGAAATGGTCGTTTTGCAGACAAGTTGATTAAAATCCCAAGTAAAAGAGGACCAGAATCTTTACGAATCTTATTAAATGACTTCGAAAGCCATAAACAAGTAGCCGAAGACTTTATAAGCTATTATGATAGACAAGGAAAAACATATTTCTATGAGTTGTTAAAAGAATTATCAGACACTACCAATTTAACAGAAGATGATTTTATTGATTGGGGACACGATAAAAACTATGTAAAAGCCATAGGAGTAGGAGAATGTGCAGGAGTGGTGATAGACTTAGTAGCAACCTTATTGTTTGAAAGTGAAGAAAAGCTAGAAAATGCTTCACAAGCCTTGAATAATCAACAATGGTCAGATAGTATTTACCACGCTTATGCAGCTATGGTTAACACTGCCAAAGCCTTGTTAACAGCAGAAGGAGCAAAAACCAATACACAAGCAGGAATCATTACCAATTTTGATGAACTGTTTGTAGCAACAAATAAAATAGAATTATCAAATTCATTTGCAGAATTGATTTATCAGATTAATAAGAATGAACCTACGGAGGCTTTTGCAAAAAAGTATTTAGCAGCAGCAGCATCATTTTATAAAACAATTGATGCTTACCGAAAAGTAGCCGTAGAAAGTTAAAAAAAGGAGAGTCCAATGAAAAATCAACCGAAATTAACCGTAGTAGGTGCAGGGCCAGGAGACACTGATTTAATCACCTTAAAAGCCATTAAAGCATTAGAACAAGCCGATGTGGTATTGTACGATGCATTAGTGAACAACGAACTGTTAGGATACGTAAATCCGAATGCAGAATTAATTTTCGTAGGAAAAAGAAGAGGATGTTATCGATATCAACAAGAACAAATAAATGAGTTGATTGTTGCGAGAGGATTTTCTCACGGACATGTAGTGCGTTTAAAAGGAGGTGATCCATTCATTTTTGGTAGAGGAGCAGAAGAAATGGAATATGCTGCAAAACACGGATTAGAGGTTGCTGTAGTACCAGGGATTTCTTCATCGTTAGCGGTACCAGCTTATCAGAATATCCCGTTGACAAAAAGAGGAAGTTCAGAAAGTTTTTGGGTCATTACAGGAACTACAAAACAACACCAATTATCAAATGATGTTGCCTTGGCAGCAAAATCGAGTGCGACGGTTGTTATTTTAATGGGAATGGGTAAGCTCTCTGAAATCATTCATCTTTTTAAAGAAGAAGGAAAGAACGAATTACCAGTTGCTATTATTCAAAATGGAACAACTCCTGAAGAAAAAATAGGAATTGGTACCGTAGATACGATAGAAGAAGTAGTGGCTAAAAACAACTTGAGTAATCCTGCTATTATTCTGTTAGGAGATGTGGTAAATCACAGACAGCAATTACTACAAGTACAACAAGAAGTAGCTTTAAAAGAAGTGGTATAATGGAAGAAAGAAATAATCTATATCCTATCTTTTTAAAAACAGCAAGCTTGGAAGTTCTAATAATTGGCGGAGGATTTGTAGCAGAAGAAAAGTTACGATTTTTATTAAAATCGAGTCCAGATGCTAAGGTAACCATGGTAGCTCCTTTTTTTAGAGATGAAACTGTTGCCATTGCTCAAAAAAGCAACGTAGAAATGCTAACAGATAGCTATAGAGATACCTATTTACAAGGAAAACATTTGGTAATTGCGACTACCAATATTCCTGAGGTAAATATACAGGTGTATAAAGATTGTAGGAGCCAAAATAAATTGGTGAATGTAGCGGATAATCCACCATACTGTGATTTTTATATGGGTGGAATTGTAACCAAAGGAAACGTAAAAGTAGCTATTTCAACCAATGGAAAATCGCCAACAACTGCTAAAAGATTGCGTCAGTTTTTTGAAGAAGTAATTCCAGAAGACATCAATCAATTAGTACAAAATTTAAATAGTTATAGAAAAACTATCAAAGGGAACTTTGAACAAAAAGTAGAAACATTAAATAAGCTAACTGAGAGTTTAGTGAAATAGAGTAGAAATGATACAAACAGATATATTAATTATTGGAGCGGGTCCAACAGGACTATTCACTGTTTTTGAAGCAGGGTTATTAAAATTACGTTGTCATTTAATTGACGCCTTACCACAACCAGGAGGGCAATGTTCAGAAATTTATCCAAAGAAGCCTATTTACGATATTCCAGCATATCCAGAGATCTTAGCAGGAGATTTAACTAAGAACTTAATGGAACAAATCAAGCAGTTTGAACCAGGATTTACCTTAGGTGAGCGTGCAGATACTATTAAAAAGCAAGATGATGGAACGTTCATTGTAACCACTAATAAAGGAACAAAACACCAAGCACCTGTTGTAGCTATTGCAGGAGGACTGGGAAGTTTTGAACCTCGTAAACCTATCATTCCAAATATTATCGATTTTGAAGATAAGGGAGTAGAGTATATGATTAAAGAACCAGAATTGTATCGAGACAAAGATGTAGTAATTGCTGGAGGTGGAGATTCTGCTTTAGATTGGTCTATTTTCTTAACAGATGTAGCAAAATCGGTGACCTTAATTCACAGAAGAAATGAGTTTAGAGGAGCGTTAGACTCTGTAGAAAAAGTACAAGAATTAAAGAATTTAGGTAAGATTAATTTAATCACACCTGCTGAGGTTAAAGCAGTGTTAGGAAAAGAACGTGTAACAGGAGTGGTAGTAGAGCAAACAGGTAAAGAACCATTCATTATAGATACAGATCATTTTATTCCACTATTTGGATTGGCACCAAAATTAGGACCTATTGCCAATTGGGGATTAGAAATAGAGAAGAATGCGATTAAAGTAAACAATGCTTTAGACTATCAAACGAACGTAGAAGGTATTTATGCCATTGGTGATGTAAATACTTATCCAGGAAAGCTAAAGCTAATTTTATGTGGATTTCACGAGGCAACGTTAATGTGTCAAAGTGCATATAAACGCATCCATCCAGATAAAAAATATGTGATGAAGTATACTACTGTTGGAGGCGTAGATGGTTTTGATGGTACTAGAAAAGAAGCACCAAAAGCCGTAGTAAAAGCAATTAAATAGAAGGTTTTTAGGATGAGAGTAGTTAGGGGTTGGCATATAGGTTTATTATAATTATTTGTTTCAAATAATTATACTCTTCACAATAAAACTAAAATAGCCTACCTAACTACTGATTCCTTTAAGAAATTGTTACAAATGGATAATCAAGACATCAATATAAAAATAACAGACCGTGATGGTGTAATGCATGAGGTAGTTGCTCCGACAGATATGGCAATGAACTTAATGGAAGTTGTTCGGTCATACGAATTAGCTCCTGAAGGAACTATTGGAATCTGTGGAGGAATGGCGATGTGTGCCTCTTGTCAATGTTATGTAAAATCGAACCATGAATTGCCAGAAATGAACGATGATGAAGATGCAATGTTAGCAGAAGCATTTCATGTAGAAGAAAATAGCCGATTAGGATGCCAGATTCATATAACTTCTGAATTAGAAGGTCTTGAAGTTGAGTTAGCTCCTGAAAGTTAGTTATTTTTGTAAAAAATTAGTAAATGCAATTCAAACAATACGATTTATCATTAAAAGATGATGTAGAAGTTTTTACCAAACAATTATTTTATGCGTTGTTTAATGATGTATGTCAAGAAAAAGCAAATCATTTAAAAGAAAAATTTGTAAAAATATTTAATGGTTTAGCGATTAAAAATGCTTCGGAAGCATGGGCTGTATACCAACAAACATTTTGTGGAATACGAGAAAAGTTAGATTTAGATGCCAAAGCATTTGAAAAAACTGATCCAGCCTGTAAAAGTTTAGGAGAAGTGTATTTAGCTTATCCTGGGTTTCATGCTATTGCTGTATACCGATTGAGTCATGAATTGTACAAAATAGAAATTCCGATTTTACCAAGAATGATGAGTGAATATGCTCATGGATTAACAGGAACAGACATACACCCTGGAGCAACCATTGGTGATTCGCTTTTTATAGACCATGCTACGGGAATTGTCATTGGAGAAACCACGATTATTAAAGAAAACGTAAAAATATATCAAGGAGTTACCTTAGGAGGAATTCAAGTAAAAAAAGAATTAGCTTCCACAAAAAGGCATCCAACCATTGAAAATAATGTAACCATTTATGCCAACGCAACTATCTTAGGAGGAGATGTAGTAATAGGTAGCGATAGTATTATTGGCGCCAATGTTTGTGTAATTACTTCTGTACCCGAAGGATCTATTGTAACCTATGAGTCAGAAAATAAAATAACCACAAGAAAATCCTATGTTAAATGATGTAGGTACCAAATCAACCATGAAAACTAAAACGATAATAGATACTATAGGAAATACACCACTAATTGAAGTTTCTAACATCATTCAAAAAGAAGGGGTGAAGCTATTGCTAAAATTAGAAGGAAATAATCCTGGAGGAAGTGTAAAAGATAGAGCAGCTTACAATATGATTGCGGAAGCTATCAGAAGAAAAAATATTCGTCCTGGAAATTATTTAGTAGAAGCAACGAGTGGAAATACAGGAATCGCTTTAGCACTCATGGCAAAAATATTAGGCGTAAACATGGTATTGGTAATGCCAGAAAACTCTACCGAAGAACGTGTAAAAACCATGCGTGCGTATGGAGCTGAGGTTATTTTAACATCTGCCGAAAAAGGAATCGAAGGTTCAAGAGATATGGCAATGGAATTACGTTATAAAAAAGGCTATTTTATGCTCAATCAGTTTGAAAATACTGATAACTGGAAAGCACACTATAAAACCACAGGCCCTGAAATTTGGAACGATACTGAAGGAGCAATAACTCATTTTGTCTCAGCGATGGGAACTACAGGAACCATTATGGGAGTTTCTACTTATTTAAAAGAGCAAAATCCTGAAGTGCAAATTATCGGAGCACAACCGAAAGATGGAGCTAAAATTCCAGGGATTCGTAAGTGGACACCAGCCTACCAACCAAAATTCTTCAACAAAAGCAAGGTAGATCAGGTGATTGAACTAGACGAAAACGACGCTAAAAACATGACAAGAAAGTTAGCGCGAGAAGAAGGTGTTTTTGCAGGAATGAGTAGTGGAGGAGCAGTACATGCAGCCTTAGAAATAGCCCAAACCATTGAAAAAGGGGTAATCGTAGCTGTAATTTGCGACAGAGGTGATCGTTATTTGTCTTCGGATTTGTTTTAGTAGACAGTTTTTACTTATTTTATAATACAGAAATTCCCGTATAAGTACGGGAATTTTAGTATTTAAACAAACAATTTTCTATTAAAAAGTTAGTAAGAGTGTAGGCTTCCCCAAAAACAGGACAGTTATAAATTCGAATTTACTAACTTTAAATTCAAACTGTCATTATGAAAATCAGCAAATTTAGCGAGAGTCAAATCATTAAGGCTCTCAAGGAGAATGAACAAGGAAGATCTGTAGGAGATTTATCCAGAGAATTAGGTATTGATAAGAGTACATTTTATTACTGGCGCAAGAAATACGGCGGCATGGAAAAG
>NZ_CAZEQR010000016.1:0-33793 GCF_964513795.1 Tenacibaculum sediminilitoris
ACAGTACTCCTACCTTGAATACCATAGACTTTTTGTACCTGCTTATAGGTGTAGTTGCCTTTTTCTACCTCGGCTACTAAGGCTAATTTAAAGCCTAAATTGTAATCGCGTTGGGTGCGCTTAACCCGCTTGTTTACTCCTTTACTCATAATAAGTCGATTTTGTGTCAACTTATTTCAGGACGGGACAAACAACCAAAAAAAAGCAACTTTAGTAAAGTTGCTTTTTTTTGGTTTAAGTACCTGGAGTTAACCTCCATGAAACTCCAGCTCCTATCATAATTTCTTCTGTATTTATTTTGTATCCTCCTAAAAAATCTATTTTTAAATTTTTGGTAAATAAATAAGAAAGACCCGAATTAAAATTAATTTTAATTTTGGGACTGTAATATTTATCAAGTGTTCCGTAAGGCTCAATAAAAGTACTCCATTTATCATTAATTTTATATGATAAATTAAAAGTATAAACACCTTCAATAAACAGGATATTTTTTTCTTTTGAATCTTCTATTACTGTACTCGATTCTAAATCTATATTCGCTCCTAAATTAAAAGTAGAACTCCAATTTTCATCTAAATTATATCCTAAAATAAATAATACCGAAGCATAAGAATTCTCCGTTTCTATATTGGATATGTTAAGTGTTGTTTGAAACCCTGTAGATGGTAACATTGAGTCTCCTTCAAAAACATTAAACTTTCCTCCAACAGAGAACATTTCTACCTCTTCATTACTAGAAAAATTGTAAGCTACTCCTCCATTAATCTCAATAATTTCTGTTACCCCATATTTAAAGAGAGTATTTGATAAGTAAAGGTTTTGATTTTCTAAATAATCTACACCACTTTCCACTTGAAATACATTTTTACCTACCGTAAAAACTCCGACTGAATTTCCTGGTCGCCCAGAATCTATTGTTTCTTGAAATTGAGCACTCGCGCTAACATAGGTTAACACTGCACTCATTCCTAAAATTATCTTTTTCATTTTAACTTTTATTTTTTAACTAGCACTATTCTATCTTCCTGCAATTCTATCTTTTTATCTTTATATAAACTACCTATGGCTCTTTTAAATGCTTTTTTACTCATTTGTAAATGAAATTTAACAGACTCTGGAGAGCTTTTATCTGTTAACAACAAAAAACCTTTGTCTTCGAGTTTTTTAAGTATCTTATCTACATCTGAATCAATTACATTTTTAAATCCTTGTGGACGTAGCGATACGTCAATTTTTTCGTCTTCACGTATTTTTTTAACGTAGCCTACTTTTCGCATCCCTTCTTCAACATCACTAAAAACTTCATTATTATATAACAATCCCTCATACTCTTCATTAATTAAAACTGAATACCCTAATAATGTTTGTACACCAATAACTAAATCTACCTTATCACCTTCTTTTAATTCCATCTTATAAGTTTTTAAAATAGTTTTTTAAAACTACATCATTTATTTCTTTTGGAGTAAAAACCTCCATTATTTTTGGTTGATTTGATTCTAAATAAAACGAAGTCAAATTATTTTGTAAGCTCTTTAAGTCTTTTATCTGAACATATTCAAAACCATACATTTTTGACAAATACGCTGCTGTTAAACCGTGTGGTGTTTCAAAATATTCAGTAGCATTCGTTGTTAGCGGCCCTGGAATGTATCTAAAAATACCACCTCCTGCATTATTCAAAATAATTATTCTAAAATCCTTCGGAATATTAGTATTCCACAACGCATTACTATCATAAAAGAAACTTAAGTCTCCTGTTATAAATATTGTTTGGTTTTTTGAGTTGAAAGCGGCTCCTATAGCTGTACTTGTACTACCATCAATCCCGCTAGTTCCTCTATTACAAAATACTTGTAGTGTAGAATTCATATCAAACAATTGCGAGTATCGAATAATTGAACTATTACTAATTTGTACTTGTGAATTATCAGGAATGCTATCTAAAATAGCTTCAAAAGATTTTAAATCTGAATATTCACAGTTTTTTAAATATACCTCATGTTTTATGGTTCTAATACCTTTCACTCGCAACCATCTTGTTTGGTAATCACTTTGAACATCTTTCTTTTTATCAAAAAGTATTCTTAAAAAAGTTACGGGATTCGTTTGTACAAATTCTGACAAACAATGATAAGTATTCATTGCTTTTAACTCATCAACATGCCAGTGGTGTTTTGGTTGTAACCTTCTTAAGAACTGCTTTATTCTTTTAGATATTACCATTCCTCCTAAAGTAATTAATACTTCAGGTTGTAACTCTTTATATTCTTCTTCGGTTAACTTAGAGATTAACTTATCAATACTATTGATAAACTTAGGATGATATATATTTGAAGTAGTTTCTGTTAATACTAAAACAGAAGTATCTTCTGCATAGGTATCTAATATTTTTTGAAGTTTGACATCTGGAAAATTGCTTCCAACTAAAATCATTTTTTTAGTTGAAGAATTCCAAATAGAAAAAAGTTTATTGTAACCTTCATCAGACTTCTCCACTTCACTCGAAATAACGTTTGACTTATCAAAAGATTGCTTCACTTTATTCACAATGACGGGATATAAATCATCAACTGTTTCATATAAAGGTTCGTCAAACGGAACATTGATATGAACTGGTCCTTTTTGGTTTATAGAAACCTGTAATGCTTTAACCAGTAAATCGGTATTTTTTTTCAACTGACTTTCTTTCTCAATCAAATTAGCTGAAAACAAGATATGATTTTCAAATACATTTTCTTGACGAATGGTTTGTCCATCACCAATATCAATTAAATGCTTTGGTCTATCTGCTGAAATTACAACGAGTGGAATATTACTATAAAAAGCTTCTGATATGGCGGGATAATAATTCAATAAAGCCGAACCTGAAGAGCATACAATAGCTACAGGTTTTTGCTTTTGTTGTGCTATCCCCATCGCAAAAAAAGCTGCACAACGCTCATCAACTACACTTAATGCTTCAATTGTTGGATGGTTTGAAAATCCAACAGTAAGCGGTGCATTACGAGAGCCTGGAGAAATCACCACGGTATCAATATTAAATTGATGACATGCTGAAACTACTAATTGTGCGAGTTCTTTTTTTGGGAACATTTCTTTTAAAGTTAAAAAATGTCATTTCGAGAAAAACGAAAAATCTTATCTTAATAACTAGATTTCTCACTTCGTTCGAAATGACTTTATATTTTTTTCAACTAAGTTGGTTAGTTTCCTTTTTTATAATCTGCTAAAAATTTAGCTAAACCGATATCTGTTAAAGGGTGTTTTAATAATCCTTCAATAGCACTTAAAGGTCCTGTCATAACATCAGCACCAATCTTAGCACAATCAATAATATGCATAGTGTGACGTACAGATGCTGCTAAAATCTCTGTTTCAAATCCATAGTTATCAAAAATCTGACGGATTTCAGCAATTAGATTTAAACCGTCTGTAGAAATATCATCTAAACGACCAATAAACGGAGACACATACGTTGCCCCTGCTTTTGCAGCTAATAATGCTTGACCTGCTGAGAACACTAAAGTTACATTTGTTTTAATTCCTTTATCAGAAAAATATTTACATGCTTTTATTCCATCTTTAATCATAGGTAATTTCACTACGATTTGAGGATTTAAAGCAGCTAACGCTTCTCCTTCCTTCACCATTCCGTCAAAATCAGTAGAGATTACCTCAGCAGAAACATCTCCTTCTACTATTTCGCAAATTGCTTTATAGTGATTGATAATCTTATCTTCTCCTGTTATTCCTTCTTTAGCCATTAATGACGGGTTTGTTGTTACCCCATCTAAAATACCTAAAGCCTGCGCTTCTCTAATTTGATCTAAGTTAGCTGTATCAATAAAAAATTTCATCTGTATATTTATTATGTAGTTGTGTTCTAATTCTTGAATTCTACGAGAGTATAACTCTCTTTAAAACAACGCATAAAACAATATTTTATGCCGTAATTTTCTTTAATTACTAATCTTCTGCGAATTTACAATTTATAATGATTCATTAGTAATTTTTCATAAACTTTATCGGGCAATATTCTTTTTAATACAATTGAAAACTTCTCCATAAACCCACCTATTTTATAATGAATTTTTGGATTTTTATTTTCAATGATTTTATAAATTGCCTCAGCCATTAGTATTGGATCTGCACCTGAATTTACATGCGTATCCATTAAAGCTAAATTTTCAGCATATTTTTCTTTGTAAGCAGAGTTTTCAAAAACAGGTGTGTGGTACCTCCCTGCTGCAATATTCGTAGCAAAATCTCCTGGTGCTACATTCACCACATTAATTCCGAAGCTTTTCACCTCCATACTTAAGGCTTCTGTTACTAACTCCAAAGCTCCTTTACTTGCTGAATAGATTCCTCTAAACGGCAACCCCATATATCCTGCAATTGACGTGGTATTAATAATAGTTCCTGATTTTTGCTTTCGCATATAAGGTAATACTACTTTAACGACATCAATTACTCCAAAGAAGTTTGTATTAAAATTATCCTTCATTTCTTCTGTTGGTGTATCTTCTATAGGACCTGTAATTCCTTTTCCAGCATTGTTTATTAACACATCAATTTTTCCTTCAATAGTAATTACTTCCTCTATAGCTTTCTTTATTGATTCTTGGTTAGTTACATCTAGCTCCACCATTTGAAATGGAACATTTACTTTTTGAGGGCTTCTACTAGTTCCGTAGACGTTAAACCCTCTATCATGCAAATAGATCGCTATTGACTTTCCTATTCCTGAAGACGCTCCTGTTATGAAAACTGTTTTTGACATTGTTCTTATTTTAAGCAAATATCTTAAAGTTACCTTCAATAAAAAAACTTAAAAAACTTATCTTAGCACTTCATTTTTCAAGAACAAACACTATGTATAAAAAAACGTTTTCTTTATCTGTTTTTATAACATCTTTCACTATTTTTATTGCTGGATGTTCTTCTTCAACAGCTCAAAAGAACACAGCTTTATTTTCAAGTACTGAAAAGTTTACCCGGCAAGATTCTTTACGTGGTTCTATAACCCCTGAAAGGTCATGGTGGGATTTAACATATTACCACCTTAATGTAGCTGTAAATCCTGATAAAAAATTTATTAAAGGGAAAAACACAGTACAATATAAAGTTTTAAAACCTCATCAAGTTTTACAAATAGACTTGCAACCTCCTTTAAAAATTACCAAAGCAACTCAAAACAATGAAGAGCTAAAAGTTATTTCTGAAGGCAATGCCCATTTTATTCAGTTGAAATCTCCTCAAAAGAAAGGAACCATAAATTCTGTTGATGTATATTATGAAGGTAAACCTAAAGAAGCTATCAGAGCTCCTTGGGATGGTGGTTTTTCTTGGAAAAAAGATAGTAATGGAAATCATTTTGTTGCTACTTCTTGCCAAGGGTTAGGGGCTAGTGTTTGGTGGCCAAATAAAGACCACATGTACGATGAAGTAGATAGTATGGCAATTAGTGTTCGTGTGCCTAAAAACTTAATGGATGTTTCTAATGGGCGTTTACGTAACATTGAACAACATAATGATAACACGACTACCTACCATTGGTTTGTAGACAATCCAATTAACAACTATGGGGTAAATGTTAACATTGGAGATTATGTTCATTTTTCTGAAAAGTATCAGGGTGAAGATGGGATGTTAGATATGAATTATTATGTACTGAGAAACAATTTAGAAAAAGCCAAAAAGCAATTTAAAGATGCTCCTAAAATGATGAAGGCTTTTGAACATTGGTTTGGTAAGTATCCTTTTTACGAAGATGGTTTTAAGCTAGTAGAAGTTCCGTATTTAGGAATGGAACATCAAAGTTCCGTTACTTACGGGAATCAATATAAAAATGGATATTTAGGTAGAGACTTGTCTGGAACTGGTTGGGGATTGAAATTTGACTTTATTATTATTCACGAAGCTGGTCATGAATGGTTCGCTAACAATATTACCAATGTAGATATTGCTGATATGTGGATTCATGAAAGTTTTACAGCTTACTCTGAAAACTTATTTTTAGATTATTATTATGGTAAAAAAGCTTCTGCTGAATATGTTATTGGAACACGAAGTTCTATTCAAAATGACAAACCAATTATTGGTCATTACGATGTTAATAATGAAGGTTCTGGAGACATGTATTACAAAGGAGCTAACATGCTACATACGATTCGTCAATTGGTAAACGATGATGAAAAATGGCGACAAATTTTACGTGGATTGAATGCTGATTTTTACCATAAAACAGTCACCACACAAGAAATTGAACAATACATAATTGAGAAATCTGGAATTGATTTAAGTAAAGTATTCGATCAATATTTACGTACAGTGAAGATTCCTGAGTTAGAGTATACAATTAAAAACAATACTTTAAAATATCGTTGGAATAATGTTGTAAAAGGTTTTAATATGCCAATAAAAGTAACTATTGATGGAAAAGATGAATTACTAAATTCTACTGAGAATTGGCAAACAAAAACTATTAAAGAAAACTATATTGAAGTTGACCAGAATTATTATGTTAACTCTAAATCCGTTTAAAATAACTGTATCCTATCTTTTATGATTAAACGGTTACTAAAAAGTTTTACACTTAATCCTAAAAAACTATTTTTAATAGATGGCTTAGGGGCTGTTTTATCTGCTTTTTTATTAGGAGTTATATTGGTGAATTTTGAAAGTGTTATAGGAATTCCTCCTTCAACCCTTTATTCACTAGCTATTTTTCCAATAATTTTTACCTTCTATGATTTTTACTGCTACCAAAAAGCATACAATAGCCTAAAACCTTTTTTAAAAGGAATTGCCATATTAAATCTATTGTATTGTTGCTTTTCTATTGGATTAGTATTCTATCATTTTAAAACAATTACTAGTGTGGGCTGGATTTATATTTTAATTGAGGTCCTAATTATTATTACTCTATCTATAATTGAACTTACCGTAGCAAAAAGACTTATTAAAAACTAGATATAAAAAAACTCAAATCTTAAGATTTGAGTTTTTCTTTAATTATACATTATCGCTTAGTAATCTAACCTTCTTAAGTAATCAAGTTTTTCTTGCCAAAGATTTAATTGGTCTTTAAATTCTTGAATTCCTTTACGTACATTTTTTACCAAAGGGTTATCCTCTGTTGCATTTGAAATAAAACTTAAGTTATTTTCTAACTGTTGCATTTCACGTACCGTTTCATCTATTTTCTTTCTAATAAAAAATTGTTCACTATCTAGTTTTCTGTAGTCTTCTTGTGATAAATATGTATCAATAACACCTTTAAACTTCATCATTTCAATATCATTCCTACCCATATCTAGCTTATCTAGGTGGGCATCCATTGCTTTATTGAATTTCTCATCTAAGTAGCGTGCGTTTCTTGGCAATACTCCTAACGCTCTCCAATTAGCTAACATTTTCTCTACATCTTCTTCTGTAGAAATTTCAGCAGTTTTAATTTGCTCTATGAATTCTTTTTTAGCTTCTACTACTGCTAACTGTTCTTTATTTTCCTCATTTTTACGAGCGTGTAACCTGTCGAAATAATGATTACAAGCATTTTTGAAACGTTTCCAAATATCATCAGAAAACTTTCTTGGCACATGTCCTATTTTTTTCCATTCTGATTGAATATGCTTCATCGTATTAGTAGCTTCGCTCCAGTCTTCACTGTTTTTCATACTTTCCGCTAACTCTACCAATTCCATTTTCTTCTTTAAGTTATCGTTCTGCGCACTTTTTTCATGTTTATAAAAAGTATTTTTTGCAGTGTTAAACTTTTTTGTAGCTGCTTTAAACTCTTGCCAAACAGCTTCACTTTTACTGTAGGGAAGTTTTCCTATATCAAAGTATTTTTTGCGTAGTTTTTCTATCTCTACAATACTTTTTTGCCAATCATTATGTGTTTTATTATTAGAAGTGTCGTATGCATGTATTTCAGCTGCTACTGCTAACTTCGCATCAATCATTTCTTGGTGTTTCGATTTCAACTCTCTATAATGCTGATGACGTCTATCGTGTATTTTTTTAGTTGCTTCACTAAACCTTCCCCAAACATCTTCTCTATGTTCTCTAGAAACAGGGCCTATATCCTCTTTCCACATACGATGTAACTCTTGTAATTCTTTAAAAGCAACATTAACATCTTCAACTTCAGTTAAAACTTCTGCTCTTTCAATTAATCGTAATTTTTCTCCTAAATTGTGTTTAAAATCTAACTCTCTAAAGTCTTTATTTAAATGTAATAAATCGTAAAAACGCTCTACATGATGGTGATACGTTTTCCAAGTATCATTATATTTTGTTTTCGGAACTGCTCCTACACTTTTCCAACGATTTTGAATTTTTTGAAAATCATTATACATTGTTTTGGGGTCAGCATTTTTAATTAAAGCTTTTAACTCTTCAATTAAATTATTCCTTCTTTCTAAATTCTCTTTTAATTGTTTTTCTAACTGAGAATAATAAGCATCACGTTTAGTCTTATACTCCCCTAATAAATTATTGTACTCTGTTTTTACTGGACTAGAAAATTGAAAATCAATAGAATTACCTCCATCAGCTAAAAAAGCTTCTTTTTTTTCTGCCAACAATGCTCCAAACTTAGAATTAAATGCAGTTTTTACAGCATCTACATTTGACTTTAACTGTTGGACTGGATAATTTTTTAACAACTTTTTTAACTCATCAACCAATTTATCTAACTCCATCGAAGCATAATCAGGCAAAGGTATTTCATGCTTTTCATCAGCTTTCTCAGACTCATTGGCTACCTCATTTTCAACTTCATTAACTGCATTTTCAGTTTCCTCATTTGTCTTTCCTTGCTCTTCTGTAATTGGTTTTTCTACTTTCTCTTCGTTATTTTCTAACATATCTACAATGTTTAAGTTCCTTTAATTTAGATTATAAAGATACGGATTCTTAGAGAATAGCAAACTTTATTTTTGTTTTAAGCATCTAACGATTGTTCCATATTTTCCAAGCTTTTTCTGCTTGAAGTTCCAACATTTCTAATCCATTTTTTATAGCTGATCCTTGTTCTTTTCCTTTACGCAAAAAAGTAGTTTCGGATGGGTTGTATATTAAATCATACAATAAATGTTTATCTGATAAAGATTCATACGGAATATCAGGGCAATTATCTACATTTGGATGTGTACCTAATGGTGTACAGTTAACTATTATAGTATACGATTGTAGAAGTTCTTTATTAATATCTCGGTACGATATTTCTTTCTTTTCTTTAGGTGTTCTTGAGACATATTTATACTTTATACCTAAGTTTTCTAACACATAAGCTACCGCTTTTGAAGCTCCTCCTGTTCCTAAAATTAAAGCTTTTTTATGACGTTTTTTCAATAATGGTTTTAATGACTTTTTAAAACCATACACATCTGTATTATACCCTTTTAATCTTCCTTTTTTAGATATTTTTATAGTGTTTACGGCTCCTACTTTAAGTGCTTTCTTGTCTATTCTATCTAAAAAATTGAAAACATCTAGTTTGTACGGAATGGTAACATTCATTCCTTTTAATTGCTTTTTATTTTCTTTTACTTTTTGAGGAAGTTCATGTATAGATTGAATATCAAAATTGATATACTCATGATTTTTTAAATCTAGTTTTTCAAACTTTTCTGTAAAGTATCCACGAGAAAATGAGTACGAAATGTTTTTTCCTACTAAAGCATATAAATGCTTATTTTCTTTTTTGGTCATAAAAATCAATAATTAATATTAATGCGATTCCAATAATAATGAATCCTATTGAAATCCATGTTTCTTGACTGTTAAAATTAGGAATAAATCTCTGGTAGTTTTCTATAATTTTATTTCCGCTTTGATCTAGCAAAAATATACCATCTCCTTTTTTATAAATAGTTTCTTTCCATGGCCAAACAACCCCCAATGAACCTGTTATAAAACCTATGATAACAGCTGTTACAATTTGATGCCATCTTTTTAAAACATAGCCTAAAATATGTGAAATAGACACAAGACCAAACGCTGAACCTGCGGTGAAAACTCCTATAATTTTTAAGTAACGTAATTTTACTTCATCATGAAACACTTCAAAGTTTCCAGATAATAGGCTTGTGATTACATTTCCCAATACATTTACACTATCTACCAACAAAAGCACATAGTTTCCTAATAATATAAGAATAAATGACCCTGAAAGTCCTGGTAGTGTCATTCCTGAAACACCTATTATACCGCATAAAAACACAAACCATAGGTTATCGTTTTCTGTAGCTGGTGTCATAAAACTAATAAAAACACCTACTGTAGCTCCTGTAAGTAATCCTAAAATAGTTTTAGGGTTCCAATCTCCAAAATCTTTGGATATGTAGTAAACAGAACCGATAATCATTCCGAAAAACCATGACCAAACATATAACTGATAATTCCTTAAAAAATAATCTAAGACAAGAGAAATACTGAAGTAACTAAATATACTTCCAGCCATTACCCATATTAAAAATTGGAAGTTGGTGTAATTTGAAAAGCTTTTAAATCGCCCATTAAATAGTAGCTTAAAAGCTTTACCGTTTATTCTTTGAAAAGTATAAATAAGCTCTTCATAAAACCCCATCACAAAAGCTACCATACCACCGGAAACTCCTGGTACTTTGTTAGCTCCTCCCATTATTAGTCCTTTAAAAAAAAGGTTTATTTTTTGCGGTAGCGTGCGTTCTTTATACATATTGTTTGATTAGAACACTAAATTAGTTATTTTCTAATGCTTTTTACTGCTATTTTTTCAAGTAATAAAATAAGTCCAAACCCAATTAAGACTAGTAAAGTTGCATATATTAATTGAGAGTCTCCTTCATAAGAAAATGGAGAAATTGATAATTCATTAAATGGAATTTGCTCTCCGTGTGAATTCGTTCTGTAAGTAAGTACTTTTTTCCATGGCCAAATTTTATTTAATGAGCCTATTATAAATCCTGTCAAAACAACCAAAGTATAATCTTTATGTTTTGAAAATAAGTATTTTAAAACTCTTGAGAAAGATAATAACCCTATAATTGCTCCTATAGCTATTACTGTTATCGTTGTAAAATCACGATTATTTACAGCTGCTAAAACTAGTTTGTATGCTCCTAGTAATACCAAAATAAAAGAACCAGAGATACCGGGTAAAATCATTGCGCATATAGCAATGGCTCCTGCCAAAAACATAAATAACAATGATGAATGCTCAGACACCAACGGATTTAGAGTTGTAATATAATAAGCAAGTATTGCTCCTAAGACTAGTAAAACAACAGAAATAATATTCCACTTTGTAACTTGTTTTCCGATATAAATAACACTTGCTAATACCAATCCAAAGAAAAAAGACCACACTAAGATGGGATGATTTGTTAATAACCAAGAAATTACTTTAGCTAAAGAAACTATACTGATAAAAATTCCTGTTAAAAGTGCTGCTAAAAAATTACCATTTAGTTGTTTCCATGTTTCTTTTAAACCTTTACTTTTTAACGTTTTAAACAAATTAATATCAATATTACTAATTGTACTTAATAGCTCTTCATAAATTCCTGAAATGAATGCAATAGTACCTCCTGATACACCTGGAACTACATCTGCAGCCCCCATAGCTATCCCTTTTAACATGATTATAAGGTAATCTTTACTTGATCTATTATTCATAAAGTAGTTTGGTTATTTTTTTTAGGTTTAAATTTTATCAGATTTTTTTTCTTTGGTTTTAAACTATCTTTTCTTACTTCTTTTTTCTTATCCTTTTTATTTAAACCTAATTTTTTTCCTAAGTCCCGCAAGTTATTAAAATTAACTTGATATGAAATACCTACTCCTTGTGTATATCCTTCTTCCTCTGTAGAATATTGCACTTCATTTTGACGGTTAAATACCGTACCTCTTAAGTTACCTTCTTCATTTAAAAGTACTTCTACTTTTACCTCTCCAACAACACTCGTTTGTGTATTAGTTCCTACAGGTACTCCTACTTTTCCATTAACCAATACTCTATCACTTAATTGTGTTGATACTGATACATCTACTTGATCGTCTGAATTAAGATTATCAACATCTCCCCTATCCCCTTGTGTGTATCCAACTCCTAATTGAAACTTATTTCCATCGCTATTTAGCATATTTGTTAAAATACTTGAGGCAATTTCTGAGGCTGTTCCTGTAATTCCTGAACTAGCACTACTACCAATAGCATCTGCGTTATAAAATGTACCAAAAGCGAGTAAAAATGAGAAGTGCTGCATTTTAGTATTTAGGTCATTTTCATTCAGAATAAATTCTAACTCAGAACTTACAGTTGAATTTGCATTTGGTATTTTGATATCAAATTCTTGTTTTGAACTAAATAAGCCTCCTGTAATTTTTGTGTATAAATCAATTGGAATTTTACGATTTGAGTTGATATTGTCTAGTAACTGAGCTGGATTTGCCTTTGTTCTATATACAGCTGTTATATCTAAATCGGCCTCATAGGGATCACCATTCCAAGAAATCGTTCCTCCTTTTTGCACTATAAATGGTTTGTTTATGCCTGCATACTTAAAATTGTAGAACCCGTTATCTACTACAAAATCTCCAAACATCTTAAACTTTCCCCGGGTGTCAATATCTATAAATAAATTTCCTTCTCCACTTCCCTTCAATTCACTTCCTGAAACCTTATCTATTACTACTTGAGCTACTGCATCTTTTGTAACGGTTAAGTTTAACTTTAAATCTAATCCTTTTATATCTCTTATTACTTTTCCTTTAGTTCCCCCCTCTTCTTCTCTTCCTGTTTTAAATCGGATTAATTTGTAATTATCTATTGTTTTAACATCACTTAAAGGAATTACAAAAAGAGTTCCTTTATTTGTTTTTCCATTTACATCAATATCTAAGTTACTGGTAAGTCCCCTTATTTTTGCTTCTCCATTTAAAAACCCCGTTCCATAATACTGTGATTCTTCTGTTTCTTTTGTGTCTAAAATTAATAAGTTTTGAGTATTAATATCAAAGTTTAAAAACCAGTCCTCAAAATTTTGATGCACAATACTTCCTGATAACCTTCCTTGGGTTAAGTATTTTGTGTCTTCTAAGATTATATCTTTAAAGATAAACTCTTGCTTATCTAAAAACACACTGGTGTTTCCTTTTAAGTCAAAGTCTACATTCAAGTAAGGGAAAGACAATCCTGCATTTTCAAAATTAAGTACACCATTAAAATTAGGATTTCTCAGATATCCTTTTGCTGTAAAATCTCCGGTTACCTTTCCTCTTAGTTTTGATAATACGTCTTCTCCTAGCGGACTAAAGGCTATTATATCGTATTCTTTTAAATATACATCTAGGTCTATAATTGGTCTTTCCTCAGAGAAATCTACACCTCCTGTTGCCGATATATTTTTTGCTTTATCACTTTCTAAAGATAAATTTACATTATACTTTTTGTAAGAATTATCTCCTGTTATATTTAAGGCTAAATCTCCTTGTGAATAGTCATTGATATAAAAGCTTTCAATATAAATATTCCCTTTAGGACTCACTGTTTTATTTTCTTGTTTGAATTCTAGTACTCCATTTAGTTTTCCTCCTAACTTTAAACTATCAATAGGCGGTAAAAAACTAGCTAATTTTACTTTATCAAAACTTGCTTGTAAGTCTCTAAAAGTACTATCTCGTAACACTCCTTTAAAATTAATTTTTTGTTCTCCAGATTTAAAAACAAAGGGACTGATAACGAAGTCTTCTTTTTGTAAATCGAACGTCACTTTATTATCTCTATCGTCATTTGGATTCACCTCCCAATCAAACCCTTTATAAAATAATGTTGATTTTTGAATTCCAACAACCGATTTTCGAAGCTCATTGATGGTGTAAAAAAAGTCTAGATTAAAACTCTCTGCATAATTTTTTCCTCCTTTAAAAACCGATTTAAAAAACAGCGTATCATTTTGAGTTCGGTTTAACAAGTTTAGTTTTTCTATATTATAATACTTAGTATTAACTTTATTTGCTGTTAAGTGAGTATTGTAAAGTGGATTTTTATTATCTAATCTTAAAACCACTCCTTCAATTATATTTTTATAAGCATTTATTTGTGGTGACTTAAATGTAAGTTTTAATGATTTTTTATCTGAGTTTATACGACCTTTTAATCGTGTGTTTTTACCTATTGATATACTTGGTAGAAATACATCTATTATTTGATTATAAATAGTAAAATCAAAATCTAAAAATTGATTTGGCGCTACTTCGTGCGGACGATAGTTTGTATATACACTACCTAAAGCATTTTGACTAATAGGTAACAACTCTTCAAAAGAAAATTTTCCTTTCACATACCCTTTTACAATATCTTCTGAGTTTACTTCAATCGTTTTTATACTATCTTTTACCGAAGAGTTTATTTCAAAAATCTTAAAAGGATAACTTTGTTTTTGATTTGTATAAATTAAATTTTCAAACGTTGCTTTACCAATAATATCATCAAATGTATTTCCTGAAATATTTAAGTTGATATTACCTTTTAGTTCTGAAATGCTATCACGAGTAAATAAATTTGTTTTTTTTAAATCAATTCTATCAACATTAGCTATGAAATCAAATTTGTTAATTGCTGATGAAAAATCAGCTAATCCTTCAAATTTTAGTTTAAAATTTTCATCCGCTGCATTTAACAAGCCATCAAATTTTTTGTTCTGAAATTGACCATTTACTTGTAAATTTTTATACTCATATTCATTAAAATGTAAACTACTTACTTTTCCTATTATAATTGTATTAACATTCTCAACATTAAACCCACTACCATTAACGTCTGCCTTTAAAGAAACAGTTCCTAACACAGGATCATTAGCAAAAACACCAAGGTCAAAGTTTTTAAACTCTATTTCCCCTGTATACTCAGCTTCATCAATGTTATCTATATTTGTTAATTGAAGGTCGGATATTGCAGTGCCTATTTCAGATTTTACTGATATAGTTGCATCCATTTGCTCGGGAGTTACTTTTACTATTCCATTTAACGTAAAGTTACCTAGTCTTTGAAATTCTGTTGGCAGGTTTCTTCCTAATAAGTTTGGTAATACATTTCTTAATTGAGAATGGTTAGCTGTAAGGTTAGCTAAGTCTGCATCGAACACGAAACCTCTACTTGTTTTAACTGCATTTACAAACCCCATATTTCCAATAATTCTCATTCCTCCTTTAGAATGTATTCGAACATTATTGGCACTAAAATTATTCAAAACACCTTCAATATCTCCACTTAGGTATAAAAAATCGTGTCCTCCAATTTCATTATACAATTTACTCAAGTCTTTTACTGAGGCTACACTTTCTTTAAAATTAGCTTTAATTTTTACCTTATCATTGAAGCTAACAAAATCTTTTCGATTATATGTAAACTTAACTTCAGCTTGAAGTTTTGTATTGTTAGCTGTTTCTAACGTTGTATTTTTAAAATCCATAAAGGATTTTGTATATGTAAAATCAGTTGATAAATTTGAAACATTCACGCCTCTATTTCCTGTAAAGAACATATTTCTTATTTTCACAGAAACATCAGGTCCTACAATCGAAAAATCATTTAACACAGTTCCTGCTTTATAGGCTGCAAACTCAAGTGAATTATCTTTATTCTCGTCTAGTAACTTAAAAGTTAAATCATTTAAAGTAATTTTATTACTTTTAAGAATAAACGGTACAGCTAAACTATCTTTAGGTTTCCCATCTTCAAAGCTATCGATGAAAATAGACATGTTATCATTGTTTTCCCCTTTATAAGTCTTCATGTAAAAATGAATTCCATTTAAAGAAGCTTCTCCTAAATCTACTTGATTTTCTAAAACTCGTTTTGCATTTAATAAGGAAGTGCTTAAATTATTTACAAATATTAGTGTGTCTTTATGGTGGTCTCTAATTTCAATTTCTTTTAATTGAACACTTCCAAACCAAGATAAATCAATTTTTTTAACAACAATATTTGTATTGTACTCTTTATTTACCCAATTAGTAGCTTGTTTGGCAAGTTGACTTTGCACAAAAGGTAAGGATAGCAAAATAAAAAGCAGGAGTAAAAAAAGTACTGTATACTTTAGTATTCTACCTATTATGTTAGCTGTTTTTTTAATTTTTATGCCTATTTATTAATCTTAATGAACAAAAGTAATCAGCAAACTGCAAAAATGTTGCCTTATTTTAAAGAAATGTTATTTTTAACGAAAATCTAACGTAATATCAATATTTTTGTAACCTAAATCCGGAAAGATTTGAGTACAGAAAACATCTATATTTTAGGCATTGAAAGTTCTTGTGATGATACAAGCGCTTCAATAATTTGTAATGGAAAGGCATTAAGTAACGTTGTAGCAAACCAAGATGTACATGCTAAATATGGTGGTGTGGTTCCTGAGTTAGCTTCTAGAGCGCATCAGCAAAACATTGTTCCTGTTGTACAACAAGCTATAGAACAGGCAGGTATAACTAAAAACGATTTAAATGCAATTGCTTTTACTCGTGGCCCTGGCTTAATGGGCTCATTATTAGTCGGTACATCTTTTGCTAAGTCTTTAGCTTTAGGACTAAAGATTCCTTTAATAGATGTAAACCATATGCAGGCACATATTTTGGCTCATTTTATTGAAGAAGAAGAAAGCAAGATACCTCCATTCCCATTTGTTTGTTTAACCATTAGTGGCGGACATACACAAATTGTAAAGGTTACCAATCATTTTGATATGGAAATTTTAGGTGAAACGATTGATGATGCTGTTGGAGAGGCTTTTGATAAGTCAGCAAAAATATTAGGCTTACCTTACCCTGGAGGGCCTTTAATTGACAAATATGCTCAATTAGGAAACCCTAAAGCTTTTAAGTTTACCAAACCTAAAGTAGGTGATTTAGAGTTTAGTTTCAGTGGGTTAAAAACAGGAATTTTATATTTCATACAAAAAAATGTAAAAGAAAATCCTAATTTCATTAAAGAAAACCTTAATGACATTTGTGCTTCCATACAATACACTATTATTGAAATTTTAATGGATAAGCTTAAAAACACCACTAAACAAACTGGTATTAAACATATAGCAATTGCTGGAGGAGTTTCTGCTAACTCAGAAATACGCAAACGCTTAACTTTAGCTGAAAAACACTGGGGATGGACAACCTACATTCCTAAATTTGAATACACCACAGATAACGCTGCTATGATTGCTATAGCTGGATACTTAAAATATTTAAATAATAATTACTCTGATATTTCAGTAACTGCTAAAGCCCGTTTAAAAGTTACAGAATAAATCTCTTTTTTACCATAATGAATAACTTTAAAAACAGATTTTTATTTAGTATTGCATATTATTGCTTGTGGGTTGTTTATTTTTTACTCGCTCGCTTTTTGTTTTTATTATATTATTTTGATAAAACTTCTGAACTAAGTTTTATCACCGTTTTAAAAACATTTGTATATGGTATTCAATTAGATTTTTCTTTTGCTGCTTATTTGGCTATCATTCCTTTCTTAATTATTTTACTTTCAATCTGGATTCCTAAAAAAACTATTAGTTATATTATTAAAGGATATACTTTCCCAATCCTTTTGGTTATTAACCTATTTATGTTAATAGATATTTCTTTGTATAAATTTTGGGGAGTTCGTATAGACGCTACAGTATTAAATTACATCAATACCCCAAAAGCTATGCTAGCTTCAATTAGTGCTTTACAATTAATTACAGGCATACTTGCTTGGATATTGCTTTCCTTAACTACTTTTTACTGCTTCAATAAGGTTTTAAATAAAACTCTTAGTAAATTAAATAAAAAACATTTTTTAGAAGCCCCTGTGTTTTTACTACTAATAGGTAGTTTAATTATCCCTATGCGAGGTGGTTTTGCTAATATTCCTATTAATCAAAGTAATGTATACTTCTCTAAAAACATGTTTGCCAATCATACGGCAGTAAACTTTATTTGGAATTTCGCTAACACCATTAGTTATAAAACTGATGGTAAAAACCCATATATACACTATAAAAGTGACATTGCTAAAAACATCATCAATCAAACTAAAAGTAAACTTTTAACAGCCAGTACAGACTCTATTTTAAATACTAAAAAGCCTAATGTTATTATTCTTATTTGGGAAAGTCTTTCTGCAAAAGCAGTTGGTGTTTTAGATGGTGAACCCAATGTTACTGTTAACTTAAACAAGCTAGCTAGAGAAGGTATTCTTTTTACTAATTTCTATGGAAATGGGGATAGAACAGACAAAGGAGTTCCTGCTATTTTAAGTGGTTATTATCCTCAACCAACAAAAAGCATTATGAAAATTCCATATAAAGCAAGAAAACTACCAATGCTTACCAAAGAAATGAAAAACTTAGGGTACCATACTGGCTTTTATTATGGAGGTGATAGTAATTTTGGGAATATGATTACTTATTTACGCAATGGTAAAATAGATAAAATTGTTGATGGAACTGAGTTTAACAGAGAAGATTGGAACTCAAAATGGGGAGCTCATGATCATATATTTTTAGATCGATTTATGAAAGACTTATCTGCTCCTACCCTTAAAAAGCCTTTTTTTGAAATAGCTCTCACACTTACTAGCCATGAACCTTATGAATTTCCTGGCGAATATAAATTCGGTAAAAAGTCAGTAGAAAATTTATACAGAAGCGCACAAGCTTATACAGACAAAGCTATAGGTAAGTTTATTAATGATGCAAAAAAGCAGCCTTGGTGGGATGATACTCTAATTATTATTTTATCTGACCATGGACACCCATTACCCAAGCATAAAGGATATTTTAACTCTCCTAAAAGATTTAAAATTCCAATGGTTTGGTTAGGTGGAGCTCTCAATAAAACTGGAATTACTATTGATAATTTTAGTGCTCAAAGTGATTTAGCATACACATTAATAGATATCTTAGAAGGAAAACCAAAACAATTTCAATTTGGAAAAAACATTTTTAATACTTCTGAAAGCCAATATGTTCATTATGTATTTAACAACGGTTTTGGGACTATTTCTAAAAATGGAACTTTTGTATATGATTATGTAAGTAATAAACCTGTTATACAAGAAGGTAATTATCAACCTTTAGATTCTTTAGGAAAAGCAATCAGCCAAAATGCGTATCAAGATTTTTTAGATAAATAAACGTTAATCTTTATAATAAGACAAAATCACTTAAAATTCATTTCATTACTTTTACTTTATGAAATGGATTTTATGTTTTTTTTTACTTGCTTCTTTAGCAATTCAGTCTCAGAATTTACCCAAAGGCTTTTCATATATTAAAGACCTATCTCCTACCATACAAAATGAATTAAGGTATTGTCACGATAATAATTTTATGGGAGTCCCAGTAAATGGGTATGAAGAAAATGTTCTTATAGCAACCACCCCTACAGCTAAGGCTTTAAAAAAAGTTCAAGACGAATTAATAAAGCAACAGCTTAGCTTAAAAATATATGATGCATATCGACCTCAAACAGCTGTAAACCATTTTGTAAAATGGGCTCGAATAATAAATGATACATTGATGAAACAACAATATTATCCAGAAGTTAATAAACGTCATTTATTTAAATTAGGATATATTTCATCAAAATCAGGACATTCTAGAGGTAGTACTGTTGACCTAACCATTGTAAACTTAAAAACAGGAAAAGAATTAGACATGGGAAGTCCATATGATTTTTTTGGAATTTCTTCTCACGTTACTTACGAGAATCTTACTAAGCAACAAAAGAAGAACAGAAAATTACTACAAGAGGTAATGCGTAAACATGGTTTTAGACCATATAGTAAAGAATGGTGGCATTTTACTCTAAAGGGTGAGCCCTTTCCTAAAACCTTTTTCGATTTCCCTGTAAAATAACTAGTTTTAACTCTTTATTTTAATAATCGGCATTATATTTGCTTTGATTTCTTTGCAATGATGAAAACAACATTAACATTTATAATCTTTTTTTTATATAGTATAGCAACATCTAATGTTTTTGCACAGATGGATGGCACTATCGGTGGTAAAAAAAAGGGAAACTCCTCTTTTGGAATTATTACTCCGCCTGCTAAAGAAGTAAAAAAACCTGAATCTTTAGGGTTTGATAATGAAAATGGGTTTAAAACTGCACATCAAAAGCACCAAAAAGAACTTCAAAAAAAGCAAGCGCAAAAAGATTTAGAAAATAAAGGTATATTAACCCAAGCCAAAATTGCTGAAGAGCGTTATTTAAAATCTTTCAAAAAAATAAATGGCATGTATCAATATCCAATTATTGATCAGGATTTAGGTAGTTTTTCAACAAAAGGTGAAAGTGTTAATATTATTTGTAGAGACTACCAATACCCAGATGGAGATAGAGTTACCATTTATGTAAACGACATACCTGTGATTAGTAACTTAACACTAAAACAACGTTATCAATCTTTTAACATCCCTTTAGATAAAGGAGTTAATAAAATAAAGATTGTAGCCTTAAATCAAGGAACTTCTGGTCCTAATACTGCTGCTTTTAAGATTTACAACGATGCGGGAATGCTAATTTCGTCTAATGAATGGAATTTAGCTACAGGCGCCAAAGCCACAATTATTGTAGCTAAAGAAAAGTAATTTCAATATCCTTTTCCTTTTAAAAACCTTTCTTTAACTTTTAGTAATAACTTTTTTTAAATTACTAAAAACTACTTATTTTTGTAGCTACGCTTTGCGGTAAGTAAAGCGAGCAAACATTAAAATAAACAACTAAGTATATAATGAAAAAAGTCACCAAAGAAACTTATATCAATTGGTATAGAGATATGCTATTTTGGAGAAAGTTTGAAGACAAGCTAGCAGCAGTTTACATTCAGCAAAAAGTTAGAGGTTTTTTACACTTATATAACGGTCAAGAGGCTGTTTTAGCAGGTTCATTACATGCAATGGATTTGACAAAAGATAAAATGATTACTGCTTATCGTAACCACGTTCAACCAATTGGTATGGGTGAAGACCCTAAGCGCGTAATGGCAGAATTATATGGTAAAGCTACGGGTACTTCTCATGGTATGGGAGGTTCTATGCATATTTTTTCTAAAGAATACCGTTTTTATGGTGGTCACGGAATTGTAGGAGGACAAATTCCTTTAGGTGCTGGTATTGCTTTTGGAGACAAATACAAAGGTAGTGACGCAGTTACTTTATGTTTTTTTGGTGATGGAGCTGCACGTCAAGGTTCTTTACATGAAACCTTTAACATGGCAATGAACTGGAAATTACCTGTAGTATTTATTGTTGAAAATAATGGATACGCTATGGGTACTTCTGTTGAAAGAACAGCAAACCATACTGATATTTGGAAACTTGGTTTAGGATATGAAATGCCTTGTGGACCTGTTGATGGAATGAATCCTATCAAAGTTGCTGAAGCTGTAGATGAAGCTATTCAAAGAGCTCGTCGTGGTGATGGACCTACTTTCTTAGAAATGAAAACATATCGATATAGAGGACACTCTATGTCAGATGCTCAACAGTATCGTACTAAAGACGAAGTTGAAGAATACAAAAAAATAGACCCAATTACTCAAGTTCTAGAGGTTATCAAAGAAAAAGAGTATGCTTCAGAAGATGAAATCAAAACAATTGATAAAGAAGTAAAAGATATAGTTAAAGAATGCGAGAAATTTGCAGAGGATTCTCCATATCCAGAACTAAATCAATTATACGATATGGTATATGAACAAGAAGATTACCCATTTATAAAATCTAAGTAAACTATGGCTACAATTATAAACATGCCTCGCTTAAGCGATACGATGGAAGAAGGTGTCGTAGCTTCTTGGTTAAAAAAAGTAGGTGATAAAGTAGAAGAAGGAGATATTTTAGCTGAAATAGAAACAGATAAAGCTACGATGGAGTTTGAATCTTTCCACGAAGGTACCTTATTACATATTGGTGTTCAAGAAGGCGAAACAGCTCCTGTTGATAGTCTCTTAGCTATTATCGGTGAAGAAGGAGAAGATTTTTCAGCTTTATTAAATGAAAGTAGTACTCCTGAAAAGGAAGAAACTCCAAAAAAAGAAGAAAAAAGTACTGCTATAGACTCGACTATACCTGAAGGTGTAAAAGTAGTAACAATGCCTCGTTTAAGTGATACTATGACTGAAGGTACTGTTGCTTCTTGGTTAAAAAAAGTGGGTGACAGTGTTGAAGAAGGAGATATTTTAGCTGAAATTGAAACTGATAAAGCTACAATGGAGTTTGAATCTTTTAACGAAGGAACTTTATTGCATATTGGTGTTCAAGAAGGTGAAAGTGCTCCTGTAGATAGTTTATTAGCTATTATTGGTGAAGCTAAAACTGACGTTTCTTCTTTAGTAGAAGCTCACAAAGCCGGTGCTTTAACTAGTGGAGAAACTTCTGAAAAACAAGAAGAAACACCTAAAGCTGTAGAAAGTAAAGAAGTAACAGTTGCTACTCCAGTAGAGACTGTATCAAATAATAAAGGTGGGCGAATTTTTGCATCTCCCTTAGCTAAGAAAATCGCTAAAGACAAAGGAATTAATATAGCCGATATTAAAGGTTCTGGTGAAAATGGTCGTATCATCAAAAAAGATGTTGAAAACTATACTCCAGCTACAAAAGTTGAAACTCAAGCAGCTACTCCATTGGCAGTAACTAATTTTTCAATTGCAGGAGAAGAAAACACTTCTGAAGTTAAAAATTCTCAGATGCGTAAAGCTATCGCTAAGGCATTGGGTAATTCTAAATTCTCTGCACCTCACTTCTACTTAAATATTGAAGTAGATATGGATAACGCAATGGCTTCTCGTAAAACCATCAATGCTATTCCAGATACTAAAATATCATTTAACGATATGGTAGTAAAAGCATGTGCAATGGCATTGAAAAAGCATCCACAAGTTAATACTAGCTGGACAGATAACAACACCCTATTTCACAGTCACATTCACGTAGGTGTTGCGGTTGCGGTTGACGAAGGTTTAGTTGTTCCTGTGGTAAAGCATACAGATGCATTAAGTTTAACACAAATTGGTGCTGCTGTTCGTGATTTAGCTGGTAAAGCTAGAAACAAAAAAATCACTCCTACAGAAATGCAAGGAAGTACCTTTACAGTTTCTAATTTAGGAATGTTTGGTATTGAAAGTTTTACTTCAATTATCAATCAGCCAAACTCTGCTATTTTATCGGTAGGTGCAATTGTACAAAAACCAGTAGTTAAAAACGGAGAAATTGTGGTAGGAAACACTATGAAATTAACTTTAGCATGTGATCACAGAACTGTTGACGGTGCTATTGGTGCTCAATTTTTACAAACATTAAAAACCTATATTGAAAACCCAGTTACTATGTTAGCTTAGTTTTCAATAAAATAAAAAAAAGCTCGCAAAATTGCGAGCTTTTTTTATGAACCCAATCAAGCAAGCATCATTTTGAATTAATGATTTTGATTACCTCATTTACCAATTTAGGAACTGATGCTGGATTTTGTCCTGTCACCAATCTTCCATCAACTTCAACATGTGGTTCCAGAGGAGAACTTGAGTAAAAGAATTTTCCGCCATGTTTTTCTATCGTCTTTCTAATTAAAAACGGAAAGCTTTTAAAATACGCTCTATCTTTCTTTTCATAATCTTCAGGAAAACCATTTACACGTTTATTTTTCACTACATATTCTCCATTACTTCTCTTTAAATAAACAATTCCTGCCGTACCGTGGCATACTGCACTAATAACTCCTTTTTGTTTTTCATAAATATCTATAGCTAATTTTTGAATCTCTCTATTTTTAGGTACATTAAACATAGCGCTTCCTCCTCCCACATAATAAATTGCTTTATAATTCGACGAACGAACTTGCGTTGGTTTTTTAGTGTTTTTTAAAGCATACATAAAATCGCCATTATACAAATACTCCTTCTTCTTTTTTTCTGATGTATTTAGGTATTTCAAAGGAATAGCACCTCCATTCGGGCTTATAATATCTATATTAAAACCAGCATCTTTAAATATTTCATAAGCTAATATTATCTCATCAAAACTATTTCCCGTAGGAATATCAGTTCCTAAGTAATAATTAGCATTAGAAACTACAAACAAAATTTTGTTTCCTGTTTTATTTGAAGATTCTCTAGTTGCTGTTTTACTTATAATTTCCCATTTATTGGTAAACTTCTTCAGTAAAAATAGATCTACAAATCTCCAGTTACGGCTAGGTATTAAAATTTCAACTTTGGCGGTAGCAATGTCATTAACTACATCAATAGAAATGATCTCTCCTATTCTACCATTAAATTCTCCTTTATTATCAGGTGAAAAAAAATTTGAGTATTCTTCTTTAGTATAACGTTTAAAACCATCTCTACCTGTAAGATATAAAGTAGCATCTTTTGAAAAAGATCTTCTAAGAAGGTTTATTTTATTATAAGAACTTCCTTCTATATAGTTATTGAGTGTTTCCTCTATCAACTCTTTATCTGAAAGTATAAAATTTGCTTGAGGACGATCTAGACTTTCATAAAACAACTTATCATCTGACACAAAACTCTTGTCATAATTAATTACTTTTTGTTGTTTACCTCCATAGATATTAATTAAAAGTTCTTGCTTAGTATCTTCCTTATATTGAGAAAAACTAGATATAAAAAAGAAAGCTGAAATTAGGGTCGCTATAATTTTCATTTTTTAAAAGATTTAAATTTCACTTCAAACCTCTTAAAATAAGCTTCGTTTTTGATGATACATTATAATTTAGGTGTCCTGAATTATAATTCTGCACTAACTAACCTGTTAAAAATTGCTTTTGATATTGGGCAGGTGTTTTACCAACCACCTTTTTAAAGGTAGCGTAGAAGTTTGATTTTGAAGAAAATCCAGCTTCAAAACCTATACTTTCTAATGTAATTT
Source organism: Tenacibaculum sediminilitoris (assembly GCF_964513795.1). Classification (NCBI taxonomy): domain Bacteria; kingdom Pseudomonadati; phylum Bacteroidota; class Flavobacteriia; order Flavobacteriales; family Flavobacteriaceae; genus Tenacibaculum; species Tenacibaculum sediminilitoris. The sequence continues at coordinate 24,924 of NZ_CAZEQR010000016.1, forward strand.
TATGATTTTCTCTTAACAATCTTTTTGCTTCATTAACTCTATACTCATTTAAAAAAAAAGCAAAACTTTTTCCAAGATTGTCATTTAAAAACTGAGATAATTTATGAGGAGATACTCCTATTTCAGTAGATATATCTGATAATTTAATAGCTGTATCTTTGTACAGTTCTTGCTCTTTCATTAAAGAATCTAATTGCAATTTTAACAAGTCGGCTTCATTATTTTTTATTTTCTTAGCGGAATATTTTTCAGGCAAGTCTCTAAAGATTGACTCTCTATTTTTCTTAGAAATAAAAAGTAATACTAAACCATAAAACACCAAAGAGAAAGTTACAGTCCCTACAAAATAGAAATAAAAATAGCCAACGATGTATGCTAGATAAATTAATAAGTTACTGCAAAAAACAGCTATTAACCATACTTCTGCTGTATTACAGACATCCTTCTTTGAAAAAAATTTTCTAAAAACATCTTTTAATATAAAACTCGATAATACAACATAAATACCCCAAACCAAATAAATAAACTTCACAAAATAGGTATTCCAAAAAAGTGTATCAACTGCATAAGGTTTTATAACCCCAATTATAGTTATTACCATTAGTAATAGTAAAAAATGGAGTTTCCACTTTAGCGAAATCTTTTTTGTTTTTTCGACGGATGATTTTAAGTAAAAATATAACGAAACACCTATTAAAAAACAGGCAGATAAGCCTATTTGTATAACCAATAAATTTCTTTCTTCTCTAGGAGTAAATACTGTATAAACCGACTTTCCTATTCTAACGGTTAAAAACAACACCAACAATCCAAACAAAAAATTTGGTACTCTATTTGTTTTATTAATCAATAGAAAATACACACTAACTAAAAAACCATTGAAAACACCTAAAGAACAAATAAAGAAAAGTAGCGGATTGTCAAACATACTATTTTTAGCAAAATTTCAACTAAAATATATAAAATACTGCTATCTTAACTAGTTATTTTTCTACAATTTTATTAACATCTTTTTTGCTTGTACTACATGTCGTTCATTATGGTAAATTACAAAACGAAATGTATCTCCTAACCGAAACCTTAGCAAAGGCAAAGTTGTTGCTGTTTTAATTTTAGTTAAGTCTTTTTGTTTGGCTAATTCTAACAACCTTAACAACTCTATTTGACTATTTAAAAAACGATCTACAACCTCTTTAGTAATCAGTTTTGAGTAAATAGGATTCTTAGTTTTAAAGGTTTTCATTGTTTTCATTCCCTCTTTAGGAAGCATCTCTAATGCAAATTTATTTCCGAAGTAGCTAGGTTTAAATACTTCTGATTTTGATAATTTAGATTTATCTAACTGCTTTTTAAGCTCTCTATTATAAAAATCTGCATACCTATTTAAATGCTCTAAACATTCAATTATAGACCAAGACTTTACCTCTTTTTTCTTTTGTAAGTCGATTTCTGAATATGTATCTAACGATTCTGCAAAATGTATGTGAGAATTTACATACTGTTTTAATTCTTCTAGTAATTCTTCAGTTTTAAAAATCATTCTTTAAAATTTTCTTCAAAATTGAGGCTTTTATATTGAAAAAAACTTGAGGTTAATCAAGAGTTTTTAAGATTCTGGATAAGGTTTCTGGTGTCATTCGTAAATAGGAAGCTATATACTTTAACGAAATTTCTTGAAATACTTGCGGGCTTCTTTGTAATACATTTTCAAAACGTTTTTGTGGCGAGTAGGTTATCAAGTCTATTTCTCTTTCTATTTGTTGATGTACAAAGTTTTGTAATAACTCTTCCCATATTTTTTTATTTTCTTGAGAAGCTTGCATTAGCTGGGTAAATTGTTTTTTTGATATCATTTTTAAATGACATCTCTTTAACGCTTGTATGTAAAACTTGGTTGGTTTCTCTGTAATAAAAGAATCTAACGCTGTTATGATGGAGTTCTTATACCCAAAACGTATTGTATGCTCTTCTACTCCATCGTCAATAAAAATACGAAGACTTCCTTTTTCTACTAAAAATAAATCTGTGTTCACCTCTGTTTGGCTTACTAAATATTCATTTCTTTTAAGGATAATTTCATTTTCCCAATTGGGTTCTAAAATCTCTAAGAGTTTTTTATAAAAATCCATCAAAATAATGTAGTTTGATTGGTTTGGTTTTTATCAAATTTAGTAAAATCTAGCGGAGAAAGTTTTCTATCTTTTAAATATAGCTTTCTTGCTAGCATCATTTGTATCTTTATTTGTTCGGCTATCTTACCTTCTCCTCTCATTCTATTTCCATAGCGAGAATCATTTAACGAACCTCCGTGACATTCTTCTATTTGATGTAGTATTTTATTTGCTCTGTCAGGATAGGTTCTTCTTACCCAATTTGTAAAAATTTCTCCTATAGCCCCATTTAAACGCACAATTGTATATCCTACTGATTTCGCTCCTAATTCACTTACTTTCTTTACTAGTGGAAATATTTCATGACTATTAATAGAAGGAATAATAGGCGCCATCATTACATTTACAGGAATATTATGTTCAGTTAATATTTGAACAGTTTCCAATCTTTTCTTAATAGATGCTGTTCTAGGCTCCACCAATTTTCTTGTTTCTTCAGATAATGATGTAATAGATATACTTACCCTTACTAAATTTAAAGCTGCCATTTCTTTTAAAATATCTAAATCGCGAAGAATTAAAGCATTTTTGGTTATCATACTTACGGGATGCTTTAATTTTAATAATATTTGTAGCATTTTTCGAGTAATCTCCAACTTCTTTTCAATAGGCTGATAACAGTCTGTATTTCCTGAAAACATAATATTTTGGGGCTGCCAATTACGACTTCGTAACTTTTTCTCTAATAATTCTGGCGCATTGGCTTTGTACAATATTTTTCGTTCAAAGTCTAACCCTGCTGAATACCCCCAATATTCGTGTGTGTTACGTGCATAGCAATATATACAACCATGTTCACAGCCTTGGTATGGATTCATAGAATATGAGAATCCAATGTCAGGACTCGTTACTTTATTAAGAATTGTTTTGGGGTAAATTTCTAAATATGTTGTTTTATTATTGTCTGCTAATTCATTTTCAGCTTCACAATAGTTTAAAAAATCATCTAGCATCTCATGCTGATGTTGTATAAATTTATTGTGTGTGTTGTGTTGTGCACCACGCCCTTTAATGTAGTCCATAATCATATCTAAATAAAATATTATAAAATTGTCTTTAGAATGACTTTATCGAGAAGAGGTTAACATAAACTTCTCGATACAATTTCGATAGAATTCCGAAATCATCCGAAGTGACTTTATAAAAATACAAAAAAAGCAACACTAAAGTTTTAACTTTATTCTTACTGATTTAAAAAACTTAAGGTTTTACTAGTATTTTCTTCACTGCTATTTGTTGTCCTTCTTTTAGTATGCGAACAAACAACAAACCTGTTTTAAAGTTGGGTATAGGAATGGTTTGCCTCATTTTTTGAAGTTTGTTGGTGTAAATTATTCTTCCTGTGACATCTACAATTTCTATATCTAAATTATTACCTTTTGAATACACAAACATTCCTTCTGAAACTATTACAGGGTTTGGGTATATTTTTAGTGTATTATCAAAAGGGAAATCTATTTTTATACTGTCTGTGTACACCTCTGTTCCATTATTGAGGACAATTCTAGCTCTATATTCACTTTCTCCTCCTGTAACATTAGTGTCATCTGTTTGAAGTTCTTGTATATTAGGGTTCGTAAATGTTTTAATTATTTGTTTGTTTCCGCTACTTGTCTTTTCAAAAATAACGGATGCAACATTTGTTAGTGTACTTAAGCTTAACCTTAAATCTATGGCATTTTCATTTTTTACAAAGGCTAAAAAATTCTTGTAATAACAATTAACTCCTTGTAAATCATAATTTATTGTTTGCCCTTTCACTCCAACTCCATCATTAAAAACTGGTGTTATTGATATATAAGGTGTATTTAATGTGTTTTTTGAAATAATAACACTCGTTTCACTTGATGTTATACTGGTATACATATAAGCATCATCTAACAACTGTACATTATAGGCTATTGCATTTGGAACTGACTCCCAACTAAATTGAATATTTTCATCACAGTTAAAATCTACAACAGGTGCAATCACATCTGATATTATAAATTCTTCGGAAGTATAATAAACTCCATTTATCCAAGCTCTTAATTGAGCTACTCCGTTAACCTCTGGAGTTTCCCAAGATAAAAATGGTTTTGAAACATTTGTTGAATTTGCAACCTCAATCCAATTTCCATTATTTATAGTGTATTCAATTTTACTTATAGGAAAATCTAATTTATTTGTCCATCTTATATATTTACCTGTTGCAGTTGGTAGCTTATCTTCCTTACTAGGATAATTCCACGTAAAGACATCTTTAGTTTCAAAAAAGTAAGCAATTGAAAAAGATTGCGCAGGTGTAGCTAGCGAATTAGCCTTCACTTTTAAAGTATAAATTCCCTCTTCTGGAGCATTTATCGTTATTAGTTCCACATTATTAATATGATCTTCTCCTTGCACTGCTTCTTTTTCTAATAAGTTCTGAGACGGAGAAGAATCTAGTACCCAAGGTAACCATGAATTAACATCTTTATTCACTTCAAAATCAAGATCATTTACTAACGCTTTATCATCATTAACATTAGCAGGAATATCATTCCATACTAGAGCTATTCTTACTTTTTTAGTTGTTGCATCTATAGGTATTGAATATTCTTTAATCTCATTACTAGAAACTACATCGTTAATATAATTACCTTTATCTAAAACAAGCATACTTTGAGATGCATTTACATTGCCATAACCACTTTTAAAATCAATACCTTTAGGTCCTACGTCATCAGCTCCTGCAATTAACAACGACTTTACCAATGATGATGAAGGAAATGTATTCTTACTCTCTTTATACTTTTGTTGTAATAAGGCTACTATACCTGACACTATAGCTGCTGCATCTGAAGTTCCTTCAGGACCATGAGCAACAAGTTCTGGTTTTAACCTCCCATCGTAAGTAGGTCCTTTTGAACTTCTTGAGTTGATATTTAACTCGCTATTTACTCCTCCAACAACTAAAACATTTTTAGCCATTTTAAAATTCCCTGTTATATTAGCATAACCTACTACTCCTTGATAGTTTCCATCTTCTGAAGTAGCTTCTCCAACATTACCTGAAGAAAATACATGAAGTAGTTCAGGAACATCTATGGTACTTTGATCATATGCATTTGCTTCTGCTCCATAAAAGTTTTCTATCTCCGTTCCATAGGAGTGATTTTGGACGAATATGGTATTGTCTTTATAATAATTATCTGAATCGGGTAATAATGTGGTAAAATCTGAAGATGATAAATAACTATGATAAGCAACTCCTTTAGAGTTATATGCACTATTACCGGCTCCTCCTATGGTTGTAGCCATTAAAGTTGCATGACTAGAAACATCTGTTGCTTCATTACCGTAAAGCTTCTCTCTATTTCTTAAATCTATATCATCTATATTAAATAATAGTTCTTTAATAGATATAGTTATCTCATTACCTTTTATAGTTTTGAATTCGTTATGAAGCTTGTAAACATTATTAACACTTAAATCAACCTTTTCAATTGGAACTTTTTCTGGTTGAGGCTTAAGCTGTGTATCTATGTAGATGACCTGGTAGATAGAAGCTATTCTATTTAAATCAGTTGACTTTACCTTTAGTGTTAAAAAATCCTTATACTTATGTAGTTTTGTAACTTTTATCCTTTTTTCTTCTACTTCCTCCAAAAAGAGGTTAGAGTTAGTTGTTTTTACTACAACTCTTACTTCTTTATTTTTTTTTGTACTTAACAACTCACTTCTAGGTGACAGCTTCCAAGTATCATTTATATCAAATAGCTTTCCCTTAAAAACTGAGCCTTTAACATTCTCTTTTTTTGTTATGATAAAAAAATTATCATCTAGTTTTCTTACAACTTTTATCTGTTTTTTATTTAAAATCAGGCTTTTTTGAGTACTTAAATAATATTTTTTTTTAAACGTACTTTTTTCCAGTTGCCTAGGTTCAAATTTTTTTACATAAATAGGAAAATCAACTTGCGAGCACACATTGTTTATTAAAAACACACTACAAAAAAACAAAAAAAACAATCTCATATATATATATTATTAACACAAATTAAATACTTTTTTTGCATATTCTATTATAAAAATATACTTTTGTTGACAATTCACAATAAAAAACCTTTAAACAATGAAAAAAATCAACTTAAAATTGCTAAGCATTTTAGCTTTTGCTGCAATTGTATTTGCTGCATGTAATTCTTCAGAAGAAACTATTCCAAACGAGCAAACTAACCAAATATCACCTGAGGTTGCTTCAAAATTACAAGCTGCTTATTTTGAAACTTCTTCTGCAAAAGTAACTACTTTTATGGGAGAACAAGGTGTAGCTGTAGAGGATATGTTCTTTACTTTTGCTCAAATTGATGAGTTAGGAGAAGGTTCAAACGTTCCAAACACTGAACATTACAGAACTACTAATTTAGTAACTGGTTTACCTAGAGTACTTACTGTAAGTGTTTCTCCAGATTTAGGAACTTTAGGTTCTAATGCTTTAGATGAAACTATCGTTATGTTAAATAACCTAGGTTCTCAATTAACGTATCAAAGAGTTTCTTATGGTGGTAAAGGTAAATCTAAAGCTGATATTGAAGTTAATGAGTTTTACGAATTAGAAAGTGGTGGGTTTATCACTTTAGGTAGAGCTGCTGGTTTCCCTACAAGAAAAGGAGATCCTGCTAAAGGTTTTGGTATTAATAGTAGATGGTTTGAATTGTCTATTGCTCCTACTTCTAGCGAGCTTGCAGGAACTATGGCTCATGAAATTGGGCACTGTATTGGTTTCCGTCATACTGATTATCAAACACGTGAAAGCTGTCGACAAAATGTTAATGAAGGTAGTGCTGGTGTAGGAGCTATTCATATTGCTGGTACTCCAACTGGTTCTGACAACACTTCAATTATGCAGTCTTGTGGACCTGCTATCACATTCAACAATAATGATAAAAATGCGATGTTAACTCTTTACTAGAAAGAGTTGTATTTTTAAGATATTTAAAAGCCCAGATATATCTGGGCTTTTTATTTTTTATATTCTTCTAGTTTTATTCATTAACCAAAAATCAGCAAGTACTAAAGCTGTTAATGCCTCTACAATAGGTACAGCTCTTGGTACTACACAAGGATCATGTCGTCCTTTTCCGTGTATTTCGGTAGCTTCTCCTTTTGAATTTGTAGTTGCTTGGTTTTGCATTATCGTAGCTACAGGTTTAAATGCTACTCGAAAATAGATATCCATTCCATTAGAAATTCCTCCTTGTATTCCTCCTGACAAATTAGATTGTGTAGTGCCATCAGGATTAAAAATATCATTGTGTTCAGAACCTTGCATCTTTGCCCCACAAAAACCACTTCCAAATTCAAATCCTTTTACAGCATTGATAGACAACATGGCTTTTCCCAACTCTGCATGTAATTTATAAAAAATAGGTTCTCCTAAGCCTACAGGTACATTTTGTGCTACACAAGTTATTGTTCCTCCAATAGTATTACCTGCTTTACGTATTTCATGAATCTTATCAATCATCTTTTCTGCTGATGCTTCATCAGGACAACGAACAACATTACTTTCAGTTTTAGAAAAATCTAAATCTTGATAAGGTTTTACCATAAATACATCTCCTACTGATGATGTAAATGCATTGATATTTATATGATTGATTAATTGTTTCGCTAAAGCTCCTGCTACTACCCAGTTGGCTGTTTCTCTTGCAGATGTTCTTCCACCTCCTCTATAATCTCTTATCCCATATTTTTTATCATATGTATAATCGGCATGTGAAGGTCGATACACATCTGTATTATGATTATAATCTTTGCTTTTTTGATTTGTGTTTTTTATTATAAAGCCTATGGATGCTCCTGTAGTTACTCCTTCAAAAACTCCTGATAAAAACTCAACAGTATCTGGTTCTTTACGTTGTGTTACTATTTTAGATTGCCCTGGCTTACGACGATCTAATTCTTGCTGAATCGCTTCAAAATTAACTTTTACCCCTGCTGGAAAGCCATCAATTACACCTCCTATGGCTGTTCCATGAGATTCTCCAAACGTAGTCAATTTTATAATGTTTCCAAATGAATTAAACATACCTATACGATTTTAAAACGAAGGTAGAATTTATTTGCTAAAAACTACAACTTTCATCACTACAATTGTTAGTAAAATAACCTTTGAATTCATTTATTAAATTGTTTTTCTTTTTTCTTTCCTTATGACACAAACAGTAAACTTATTGATAGCAAAAGTGTTACATTTCATAAAGTTCCTTAACCTTAAATTTTCTTGAAAAAAGTAGTGAAAAACTTTTTTAGAATTGAAAAAAGGTCATATATTTGCACCCGCATTCAGGGAATACCTGATGAGGCACTCAGGAGAAATGGCAGAGTGGTCGAATGCGGCGGTCTTGAAAACCGTTGTCTGTAACAGGACCGGGGGTTCGAATCCCTCTTTCTCCGCAAGTCCGAAGCGAAAGCTTCGGACTTTTTTTTAGGGGATTAAAGAAAAAAGCTTACAAATTTGTAAGCTTTTTTCTTTTTTATATATGTCCCGTCCTGAAATAAGTTGACACAAAATCGACTTATTATGAGTAAAGGAGTAAACAAGCGGGTTAAGCGCACCCAACGCGATTACAATTTAGGCTTTAAATTAGCCTTAGTAGCCGAGGTAGAAAAAGGCAACTACACCTATAAGCAGGTACAAAAAGTCTATGGTATTCAAGGTAGGAGTACTGT
>NZ_CAZEQR010000017.1:0-29465 GCF_964513795.1 Tenacibaculum sediminilitoris
ACAGTACTCCTACCTTGAATACCATAGACTTTTTGTACCTGCTTATAGGTGTAGTTGCCTTTTTCTACCTCGGCTACTAAGGCTAATTTAAAGCCTAAATTGTAATCGCGTTGGGTGCGCTTAACCCACTTGTTTACTCCTTTACTCATAATAAGTCGATTTTGTGTCAACTTATTTCAGGACGGGACATAAGTTATAAAAAAAAAGCCTCGACAATGTCGAGGCTTTTTTTTGGGGGTTATTTTATTTGAAATATAAATGGGATTCTAGCTTGAATTCCTTTTACATCTTTAATTTTTTGTAAGTTGTGGTATAGTTGGTAGTTCTCATTACCTAAAGCTTCCTTAAGTATTTCTTCTTTTGAAGCTTTCATAAAAGGATTCATTTGTAAAGCATCCTTTAAATCAGTTTTGTAGTGAGGATAGTTACGAACTCTATAGTTTTCAAGCTCTGCTAACTCAGCAGCAACTTTAATGGCATCATTTAACCCTCCTAATTGGTCAACTAAACCTTTTTCAATAGCTTCTTTACCAGTCCAAACTCTTCCTTGTGCTATTTCATTAACTTGTTCAAATGTCATGTTGCGTCCATTAGAAACACGGTTAACAAAAGTGGTATAAATTTGTTCAACACCTTCTTTAGTAACCTCATAAAATTTTTGGTTCATCGGTTCAAAAACACTGTACGATGCACTGCTATTGGTAGATACTTGTTCGGCATTGATTCCTATATTACTAGTGAATTGATTAAAGTTTGGAATGGCTCCAAAAACTCCAATTGATCCTGTAATTGTTGTTGGTTCTGCAATAATTTTGTTAGCATTACAAGCAATGTAATAACCACCTGAGGCTGCTAAATTACCCATAGAAACCACTAAAGGCTTTTCTTTTTTTGTTAGTTCTAACTCACGCCAAATTAACTCAGAAGCCAAAGCACTACCTCCTGGAGAGTTTACACGTAATACAATAGCTTTTACATTATTATCTTTTCTGGCTTTTCGAATAGCTTTGTTAATAATGCCTTGGCCAATATAATCTATATTACCTTCTCCATATCTAATTTCTCCTTGAGCATAAATTACAGCAATTTTATCTTTTGCTGTCGAAGAAATTCTTCCTTTTCCTGAATTGATATAATCACTGATAGAAATAGTATTTACTTTTTTGTCAGACCCTAAAGATAATTTTTCCTCATATTCATCTTCATAAATAGAGGCATCAATAAGATTGTTTTCTTTTGCTAGGGTAACATTTCTTCCGTTAGAATTATCAGCAATAAGATTTAGTTTTTCAACAGAAATATTTCTACTCTTACTAATATCATCTGTAATTTCTGACCAAATAGATTTTAAAAACGAAGAGGTTTGTTCTCGATTAGCTTCGCTCATTTCATTTTCTAAAAATGGTTCTACTGCACTTTTGTATTTTCCATGGCGAATTACCTCCATCTTTATACCATACTTGTCCTCAAAATCCTTGAAATATAAAATTTCGGTAGATAGTCCTTTAAAATCAATAGCTCCTACCGGATTTAAAAACAGGCTGTCTGCAACTGAACTTAGGTAGTAATTTTTTTGAGTGTATATATCGTTATAAGCATATACAAATTTACCACTCTCTTTAAATTCTTCAATTTTATTTCGAATCGCTTGTGTTTGTGCTATACCAGCATTTATAGATGGGGTTTTAATACTTATGCCTTTTATGTTATCGTCAGTTTTTGCATTTTCAATAGCATTGATAATTTTGTTAAGGGCTAATTTTTCATCAACTAACTCTAAAGCTTCAGCAATAGGGTTGTTTTCTTTTGGAGCATAATCTTTAATAGGTGTTGATAAATCTAGTTCTAAAACTGAATTCGATTTTACAACAATTTTCTCTTCAGTTCCAACAATAAAGGCTATCGCAAAAAAGAATACAAAAAGTAAAAATAGGGCGATAAAAAAGCCAAGAATAGAGGCAAGTAAATTTCTTAAAAACTTCATGTTATATGGTTGATATTTTGAGCAAATATACAGTTTTTAGAAAGACGTTTTTTATTATGGAATTGCTAGTTTCAAAGATTTATACCTAAATAAATACTATATTTTCGTTGAGCAAACTCAAAATAATGGAATAGTTTATAGGTTACTTCATAATCAATGTGGTTTATGACTATATAAAGAGCAAAAATTATTCCATTTTTCATTGACTTTTAATTTGTTTAACAGTAATTTTCAGCATTAAATAATAGAAGTATGAAAAAAAGATGCTTTTGGGTTAATAATGATCCACTATATATTAAATATCATGATAATGAATGGGGAGTACCTGTATATGATGATGATAAATTGTTTGAGTTTTTAATATTAGAAACATTTCAAGCAGGTTTAAGTTGGATTACCATATTAAAGAAAAGAGAAAATTTTAGAAAGGCATTTGATAATTTTGACTATAAAAAAATAGCAAAATACTCTGACGGTAAATATGAAGAATTGCTTCAAGATGCTGGAATTATAAGAAATAAGCTGAAGATAAAAGCTACTATAACTAATGCTCAAGCTTTTATGAAGATACAAGAAGAGTTTGGGACGTTTTCAAAATACATTTGGGGTTTTACTAACGGAAAACAGATAATAAATAAGTTTGAAAAGAGAGAAGAAGTACCGGCAACAACAGAGCTTTCTGATGCGATTTCAAAAGATTTAAAAAAACGTGGATTTAAGTTTGTTGGCTCAACAGTAATTTATGCACATATGCAGGCAACAGGAATGGTAAACGACCATACAACCGACTGTTTTAGATACCATGAAGTTTAAATTTTGTAATTTTAGCGTTCAAAAAAACAAATTAAAAACTATATAAATGAAACTAAAACAAATGCTTTGTGTGTTTGCAGCAGCAGGAGTATTAACTTCTTGTGGTGTAGATGCAAAAAAAGAGCCTAAAGTAACAGAAAAAAAGGCAAAAGAGTTTGAGTATGTTGTTGAGCAATTTGCTGATATAAAAGTATTACGTTATCAAATTCCAGGATTTGATGAGTTAACACTAAAAGAAAAAAAATTAGTGTACTATTTAACACAAGCTGGTTTATCTGGGCGTGATATTATGTGGGATCAAAACTACCGTCACAATCTTGAAATTAGAGCAGCTTTAGAAAACATTAATAACAACTTTAAAGGAGATAAAGAAAGTGAAGATTTTAAAGCGTTTACAACGTATTTAAAAAGAGTATGGTTTTCAAATGGAATTCATCACCATTATTCTAACGATAAGTTAAAACCTACATTTTCTGAAGAGTATTTAGAGTCACTATTAAAAGAAACGAATACTGAGTTGTCTACTGAAGCATTAGAAGTTATTTTTAATGATAAAGATGCTAAAAAAGTAAACAAAAAAGCTGGGGTAGATAATGTATTAGCATCAGCAGTAAATTTTTACGGAACAGATATTACAAGTAAAGATGTAGAAGATTTCTATGCGAAAGCTGATAAAGGCTCGGAAGGACAACCAATTGAAGCTGGTTTAAACTCTAAGTTAGTTCGTGAAGATGGAAAACTAGTTGAAAAAGTTTGGAAATCTGGCGGAATGTATGGGCAAGCAATCGATAAAATTATTGAATGGTTAGAAAAAGCTAAGGAAGTAGCAGAAAACGAAAAGCAAGTAAAAACATTAGAGCTGTTAATCGAATATTATAAAACTGGAGATTTACATACTTGGGATGAGTATGCTATTGCTTGGGTAGAATCTACTGAAGGTAATATTGATTGGATTAATGGTTTTATTGAAGTATATAATGATCCTAAAGGGTATAGAGGTTCGTACGAAACAATCGTACAAATCAAAGACTTTGATATGTCTAAAAAAATGAAGGTATTATCAGACAATGCACAATGGTTTGAAGATAATTCTCCGTTAGATCCTACTCATAAAAAGAAAGACGTTATAGGAGTTTCATATAAAACAGTAAATGTTGCTGGTGAAGCAGGAGATGCATCTCCAAGTACTCCAATAGGAGTGAACTTACCTAACAACAACTGGATTCGTCAACAACACGGTTCTAAATCGGTGTCGTTAGGAAATATTATAGGTTCTTATAACAATGCAGGAGGAACAGGTCGTTTAGAAGAGTTTGCAAACGATAAAGAAGAAATCGATTTAGAGATTAAATATGGTAAGTTAGCAGATAAGTTACACACAGCATTGCATGAGGTTATTGGTCATGCTTCAGGGGTAATTAATGACGGAATTGGGCAACCAAAAGAAACCTTAAAGAATTACGCTTCTACAATGGAAGAAGGTAGAGCAGATTTAGTAGGACTATATTATTTAATGGATCCTAAATTACAAGAATTAGGATTAGTTGACGATTGGCAAAAAGTAGGTAAAGCTGCTTATGATGGGTATATTAGAAACGGATTAATGACACAGTTAATTAGAATTAACTTAGGTGATGATATTGAAGAAGATCACATGGTAAATCGTCAATGGGTGTCGGCTTGGGCTTTTGAACAAGGAGCAAAAGATAATGTAATTGAAAAAGTAACTAGAGATGGTAAAACTTTTTATAACATTAACGATTATGAAAAGCTTCGTGAAATTTTTGGACGTTTATTAAAAGAAGCACAAAGAATTAAATCTGAAGGAGATTTTGAAGCAGCAAAAGCATTGGTAGAAGGTTACGGAGTAAAAGTAGATCAAGGTATTCATAAAGAAGTTTTAGATCGTAATGCTCAGTTTACATCTGCTCCTTATAGCGGATTTGTAAACCCAGTATTAGAACCAGTAACAGATGCTGATGGAAATATTACTGATATTAAAATCGTACAGCCAGAAACTTTTGAAGAGCAAATGAATTTTTATGCTAAAAATTATAATTTCTTACCAATTAAAAACTAAGAAGTTCAGGTTTAAAAATAATTGAAAATATCAAAAACCGATTCTAATCAGAATCGGTTTTGTATTTTTAGAGGAATTAATGAAACATAAATGGCAAAAAAAGTGAAAGATCCGGGTTTAGGGTATAACTCAAGCAGTAACGCACAAAGAATAATTAATGCAGATGGTAGTTCTAATGTAGTACATGCAAATAGAAGGTTTAGTGCAGATGACTTGTATACTTTTTTCATTGAATTACCATGGTGGCAATTTTTTACTTTGATAATTGTAGGGTATTCATTGTTAAATGTTCTTTTTGCATTTGTGTACGTATTGATAGGTATAGAGCAGATAACACCCTCAAAAGGAAATTTAATAGATGATTTTCTAAATGGATTCTTTTTTAGCGCACAAACCTTAACAACAGTAGGTTATGGAGGAATCGCACCTAAAGGGTTTGCTGCTAATATCATAGCTGCTTTCGAAGCAATGATAGGTTTATTGAGTTTTTCTTTTATTACAGGATTATTATATGGCCGTTTTTCAAAAGCAAAAGCATCCATTCGTTTTAGTGATAACTTAATTCTAAGAGGTTTTAAAAATGATAGAGCATTAATGTTTAGATTAATGAATAACCGTAAAACAGTAATGATTGAACCTGAAATAAAAGTAACGTTATCACTTTCGGAAAAAAAATCAAACGGAGAGTATAGACGCCAATTTTATGAGCTAAAACTAGAAAGAGATAAAATTATGTATTTACCTACAATTTGGACGATTGTACATGAAATAGATGAAAAAAGTCCGCTATATAAGTATTCAAATAAAGAAATAAGCAAGTTAGATGGAGTGCTTTATGTTTTAATGCAATATCATGAAGAATCTTTTGGTCAAAAAGTATATCAAATCACTTCTTATAACTTCTCTGCTCTTCAAATAGATGTGAAGTACACATCTTCATATTCTTTTGATAAAGAAGGCAACACAGTATTAGATTACTCAAAATTAAGTGAAATATCAAAAATGAACTAGAATTACTTCGTTAATAGTTTAGATAAGAATAATAGTGCTATTACCACAGCAATTCCTATTGCTACATAAATAGCTGCATTTTGGTAGTGTTTCTTATTGTTTTTAGCATCCTTCTTGTAACTAAAAAACATCAAAATGATAAAAGCTATTACAAATAAACTCGCAAAAATGATTCTGCCCGTAGTAAACATTTTAGCAGCAATAAGTATAAACATAAAATTGTATTTTTAGCAAAGTTAAAGAATGATTTTAGAATGAAAAAAACTAAAATAGCAATTATTTTCGGAGGCACTTCAGGTATTGGAAAATGGCTTACATAAAAATTTATAAGAGAAAACTATATTATAGTAGTTATTGGTAAAAGGATAGAAAAATTACAAGAACTAAAGAAGAATCAGGAGTTGGGTTTGTAAACCCAAAACTAGATTGGGATAAACAAGAACAAACCATAAATATGAACGTTTTAGGAGTAACTGTTCCGTCCTGAAATAAGTTGACACAAAATCAACTTATTTATGAATGACTTAGAAAATCAAGCGTTAAACAAACCCAACGTGATTACAATTTAGGCTTTAAATTAACCGTTGTTTCTCAAGTAGAAAAAGGTGAATTGACTTACAAGCAATCACAAAAGGCTTGCGGTATCCAAGCAAGAAGTACCGTTTTGGTTTGGTTACGAAAACATGGTAACTTAACTGGAATAATCTCTCAATTCATTCTATGCCAAAATCCAAAGAAACACCCGCACAAAAAATTAAACAATTAGAGCGAGAGCTTAAAGATGAGAAACTCAAAAAATTAATTCTCAATACCATAATTAATATCTCAGACAAGCAATATGGCATTTCTATTAGAAAAAAGTTTTCATCCAAACCATTAAATGCATATTACAATTATAAAAACAATATGCCTATTACTTCTTCTTGGGAAAAGCTTTTAGTATAACTAAAGTTATTGGTATATCGTTTTACAACATTTATTAATTGGTATGAATGCACATATAAATTTTGATTTAGTAATTGTAGCTGCAGAAGTATCGAAAGGACAAAACATTCAAAATTTGTAAGACGTTTTTAATAAAATAAAATCTCACCCTATTTAGTTAATAATGTTCAGAATGATTTAGCTATAGTATATCCTTTTTAAAAAATCTTGTTTGAACTAAAGATGTTAATAATTTTTTAGTTGATTTTAGTATGGAATTAGTAAGGAAAAGTGCTTGGAGTTTTTCTGTAAAATTAGCAAACATTCCTTCCTGATGATTTTTGACAAATCTATACAAATACGAGATATAAAAGTAACCGAAAAAGTAAACTTGGTTATTTCTCTAGGCTTTATACCTCAATTAATTTTTATGATTATTAGAATTTCAGAAAGAGGAACTGTTGCTCAGAAAATTAAAGATTTAACAAACTAAACAACACTAAAACATTCAATTTTTATTCTCATCTTTGTTCTATGACAGGAACGGTTTACAAATCTACAGGAAGTTGGTATTGGATAAAGTCTGAAGGCGAGTTATACAAATGCCGTATTAAAGGTAAATTTCGTCTCAAAGGAATTAAAAGCACCAACCCTATTTCGGTTGGTGATATTGTTGATTTTTCATTAGAAACCAACAATGATGAAGAAACAGGCGTAATAACCAACATTCATGAACGAAAAAATTACATTGTTCGTAAATCGGTTAATTTATCAAAACAAACCCATGTAATTGCTTCTAATATCGACCAGGTATTTTTATTAATTACCATTGACAACCCTCCTACTTTTACCACATTTATTGATCGTTTTTTGGTTACTGCTGAAGCATATTCAATTAAAACCATACTAGTCTTTAACAAGATTGACTCTTATGAAATTGAGCAACGTGCCGAAATCATGTATCTAAAAGATGTTTATGAAACCATCGGTTACGTGTGCATTGAAGTTTCTGCTACCAAGAACATCAACATTCATAAAATTAAAACATTAATGACTGGAAAGGTAAACATGTTTGCAGGACACTCTGGTGTTGGAAAAACCACCCTAGTAAATGCTATTGAACCTTCCCTCGACCTAAAAACAAAAGAAATCTCTGAACAACATAAACAAGGACAGCATACCACTACTTTTGCTGAAATGTTCGACTTGAGTTTTGATGCTCGTATTATTGACACTCCTGGAATTAAAGGTTTTGGTGTAGTTGATATGGATAAAGATGAACTAGGTGATTATTTTCCAGAGTTCTTTGCTTTAAAACAAAACTGTAAGTTCAATAACTGTATTCATATAAACGAACCACAATGTGCTGTAAAAGAAGCTTTAGAAAATGAAGAAATTGCTTGGTCTCGTTACAAAAGTTACCTGCAAATCTTAGAAGGAGAAGAAGAACATTATAGAACTGATATTTGGGAATAATTAGTTTTCCATTTTAAACCAAAAAAGACTTGAAAAACTAAAAAAGTATTCTACATAAAATGAAAATTGTAATTCAACGCGTTTCAAAAGCTAGCGTTACTATTGAAAGTAAAAAAGTAGCCGAAATACAAAATGGTCTCTTAATTTTACTCGGAATTGTTAATGAAGATACCCAAGAAGATATTAACTGGTTATCAAATAAAATTACAAGCCTTCGTATTTTTAATGATGATGAAGGTGTTATGAATAAGTCAATTAAAGATATTCATGGAGATATAATTGCTGTAAGTCAATTTACCTTACACGCTTCCACTAAAAAAGGAAATCGTCCTAGCTATATTAAAGCTGCTAAACCAAATGTAGCCATTCCTTTATATAAAAAATTTGTTCAACAAATTGAAATTGATTTAGGAAAAAAAATACAAACTGGTCAATTTGGAGCCGACATGAAAGTTGAATTACTGAATGACGGACCTGTAACTATAATAATTGATTCCAGAGATAAAAAATAATTTCCATGGAAATTATTTTTTGTTATATTTGCATTCGACTAATAATCATTATTAAAAACAAAAAAAATGAAAAAAACAATTTTAGCTATTGCTTTTGTTGCAATCGGAGCAGTTTCTTGTAAAACTGAAAAAAATAAAGCTGCTGTTAGCGACGAGGTTAAAGAAGTTGCAAAAACAGAAAACATTATTAACACTTATAAAGCTAATATTGCAGAATCTGTAGTTACTTGGAAAGGAAGTAAACCAACTGGTTCTCATAGCGGAGTGGTAAGTTTAGAAAAAGGAACTTTCGAAGTTGAAAACGGAAATCTAAAATCTGGAGAGTTTATTATTGATATGACTACTATTGTTTGTGAAGATTTAGAAGCTGGAAATGGTAAAGAAAAACTAGAAGGTCATTTAAAAGCTGGTGATTTCTTTGATGTTGAAAAATTCCCAACTGCTAAATTTGAAGTAGCAAGTTCTGAATTAAAAGACGGAAAAGTACACGTTACTGGTAACTTAACTCTAAAAGATGTTACTAAGAGTATCACTATTCCTACTACTGTTACAGAATCTGACGACACGGTAACTTTTAAAAGTGATGTTTTTAGTATTGACAGAACTGATTTTGGTGTTACTTACAAGTCTAAAAAAATTGATGCAGCATTAAAAGACAAATTTATTAACGATTTAATGGAAATTTCTTTTGATTTTAAAGCTAAAAAATAATTTTAGTTTTTACGATGTACAAAAAAGGGTTGACAATTGTCAACCCTTTTTTTATCCCTTTATAAATTCTTCTACTTCAAATAGTTCTTTAAAGTGTTTTATAATTTTTTCTTTTACTTCTTCCTCTGAGATTTTTCTACCTAACTCAACCTCCATTGAAGTAACAGCTTTACCACGAATTCCACATGGAATTATGTTATCAAAGTAACCTAAGTTAGCATTTACATTTAAAGCAAAACCATGCATGGTAACCCATCTACTAGCTCTAATCCCCATAGCACATATTTTTCTTGCAAATGGTGTACCAACACCTAACCAAACTCCAGTTTCTCCTTCACTTCTTTCTCCTTTTAATCCATATTCAGCAATTGTTAAAATAATAGATTCTTCTAACAAGCGTAAATATTTGTGAATATCTGTGAAAAAATTTTCTAAATCTAAAATTGGGTAGCCAACAATTTGTCCTGGTCCATGATAGGTAATATCTCCACCTCTATTAATCTTATAAAAAGTAGCTTCTTTCTCTTTTAATTTTTCTTCATTCAACAAAAGGTTATTTATATCTCCTGATTTTCCTAGGGTATATACGTGAGGATGCTCTACAAACAAAAAGTAATTAGGGGTTTCAATTTCGCTTCCTTCTTTTCTTTTTTTTCTTTTTAATGATACTATTTCATCTAAAAGATTCGTTTGGTAATCCCATGTTTCTTTGTAATTTTTTCTTCCTAAATCACTAATTCTTATTTTTTTATTCATAAATTGTACCGCTAAACTATCCCACAAAGGTAGGAAAAATTAAAATTTTACAGTTTAAACTATAACCTCTATCAATTATAAGAACCATGTTGAAAAAAAGCTCCCTTACTTTTTTATTTATCTTTTACCTATCTATAGCTAACTTGTTTTCCCAACAATTATGGACTAGAGTTTATAAAGATGATATTGCTAAACAAAAAAAAGAACTATTTAATACTACCATACCTAAACAATATGTTTTAATGAGTTTAGACTTGAATGCTTTTAAAAATGTATTACCAAGCTCACAATCTAAAAACATAAATAACTCAAAAGCTATACAACTTCCTAATGCTAATGGGGAGTTAGAGAGGTTTTCGCTAAAAGAAACTCCATATTTAGCTTCAGGTTTAGCTGAAAAGTTTCCGATGATAAAATCGTACTCTGCTCAAGGAATTGATAACCCTTCTTCTACAGCTAAAATAAGTATAGGAAAAGATGGGCTGCATGCCATTATTTTTTCAGCTAATGAAGGAACATCATATATCAATCCATATACTAAAGATTATAAAGAATATATAATTTACAAAAAAAGTAACCTTCCTGTTACTAAAGATGAGTTTTCATGTAAAGTTGAAGATCTTGTACAAGAAAAAAATGCATCAACAACTCAAAGCAGAAATGCCAATGATGGTAATTTGCGTACATATAGAATGGCAATAGTTTGTACTGGAGAGTATTCGCAATTTCACCTTAGCAACCAAGGAGTTTCATCAACAGCTAGTGATGCAGTAAAAAAAGCAGCTATACTTTCTGCAATGAATACTACTATGACTCGTGTTAATGGAGTTTACGAAAAAGACTTAGGTGTACGAATGATTATTGTAGACAATAATGATGACTTAATTTTTTTAGATGCTAATACAGATGGCTTAACAAATAATAGTTCTGGAACCTTGATTGACGAAACCCAAGATAAATGTGATAACATTATTGGTGATGCTAATTATGATATAGGGCATGCATTTAGTACTGGAGCTGGAGGACTAGCTCAACTAAACTCTGTTTGTGTTACAAACTATAAAGCTCAGGGGGTTACAGGTAGAGGCCAACCCGTTGGCGATAAATATGACATAGACTATGTTGCTCACGAAGTTGGACATCAATTTGGTGCAACTCATACATTTAACAATTCTTGTAATGGTAACAGAAGTACTAACACTGCTGTTGAACCTGGAAGTGGTTCTACAATTATGGCTTACGCTGGTATTTGTTCACCAAATGTTCAAAATGTAAGTGATGATTATTTTCATGCTGTTAGTATAGCTCAAATGTGGAACCATATACAAGGATCTGGAAGTTGCGCTACCTCAACAAGCGCAGGAAATAATGCTCCAACTGCAAACGCTGGAAACGATGTAAGTATTCCTAAGTCTACTCCTTTTATCTTAAAAGGACAAGCTACAGATGCTGACGGAACAGCTTCTTTAACATATACATGGGAGCAAATAGATAATGAAATTGCAGTTATGTCTCCTCTACCTACCAATACAGCTGGACCAATGTTTAGATCTATATCTCCTACTTCATCTCCAAACAGATATATCCCTACACTTTCTACAGTTTTAAATGGTAGTACCTCTAACACTTGGGAAGTTTTACCTTCGGTAGCAAGAGATTTAAATTTTGCTTTGACTGTGAGAGATAATCATTCTGGAGGAGGTAACTCAGCTAGAGACGATATGAAAGTAACTGTTACAGATGCAGAAGCTTTTACTGTAACTAGCCCAAATAATACAGTATCATGGGGAACGGGATCTACTCAAACAATTTCTTGGAACAAAGGAACAACAGACCAAGCTCCAATTAATTGTGCTAATGTAAACATTAGGCTTTCAACTGATGGCGGTCTTACTTATCCTATTCTTTTAAAAAGTAATACACCTAACGATGGTTCTGAAAATATTGTTATACCTAACAACCCAACTACAAACGCTAGAGTATTGGTAGAAGCTGCTGATAATATTTTTTATAATGTTAACAATGCTAATTTTACTATATTCCCTGCTGCTCCTACTTTTTCTATTTCAAATAATACTGGAGACATGTCGGTTTGTAACATTGCTACAAACGAAATTACTTTTGATTTTAGCTATAACGTTCTTTATGGTTTTACTGAAACTGTTAATCTTTCTTATTCAGGAGTTCCTACAAATTCGACAGCAACATTAAATACCACAACAATGAGTTCTGGCGGGAAATTTACCTTAACAGTAACAAATCTTGCTGATGTAACTAAAGGAGATTACACAATAACTATTTCAGCTGCGTCAGCAGCAATAACTAAATCAGTAAATATACTTTTAAATGTAAATGACAATCTTTGTAACTCTTCTGGCAATACCGAATCTCAGTTAAGCATTACTAATGTTACTTTTAATAGTATTAATAATACCTCAACAAAAACAACAGGATATTCTGACTTTTCTACTGAAAATACTCAGCTTGTAAGAGGTGAGAGCTACGATTTAACTACTGTTATTAATAATACTGAAGATAATGATGCCAAAACATTTGCTTGGATAGACTGGAATCAAAACTGTACTTTTGATGCTAATGAAACCTATGACTTGACTTCTTCTAATACTGTTTCAATTACCATCCCAGAAAATACGCCGTTGGGTTCTACAACCATGAGAATTTCCACAAGACAAACTAGCAGTCCGAATTCTTGTATGTTAAACTTTAATGGTGAGGTTGAAGATTATACAGTTACTGTTGAAGAAAGTTTTGCAACAGACAGCTCTCTATTTACAGATCTTCTAACATACCCAATACCTACAGACGGAAGGCTTACTATTAGTTTTAAAGTGAAAGATAAAGAATCTACTGTTATTAGACTTTTTGATTTTAGAGGAAGATTACTTGAAACGCAAAAATTCTCTACAATCTCAAGTCAATTTAATAAAGGCGTACAACTTAATAAAGCAGCTAGTGGACTTTACCTTTTACAAATTGAAAATGCAGGTAAAAAAGTAACAAGAAAGATTATAATTGAATAATACATATTTTCTATAGTATAAAAAAAGTGAGCTAGTTGGCTCGCTTTTTTTATACTATCTTTTTATTTCTTATAAATTATATTTTACTGTAAACATTGCTATTCTTGGTTGAATTACATACGAAGAATTACTTACATAGATATCATTACTACTATTTTGATTCAATGCTGTTGAGTTTAACAAATTAGTTACCCCCAGCTTATATTCCCACTTACTATCCTTTTTCTGATATGTAAGATCTGTTCTTAAGAACCCATAACTATCAATAGTTTCTCCATTACTCAGTACTTTATTATATGTATATTTTGATGTAAATATAAATTCCTTTAAGAGGAAGGCATCAAAATTTATATACGGGCTATGTGTTGTAAAAGTATTTTCTACCCCTCCAATATTCGAGTTATTGATAGAAACATTATAACCTACATCAAAGTTTGGTGCTTCTTTAAAGTTTGTACTAAATTTTGAGGTATAACTTTGTGAAAATGTTTTTGCTAATCGATTTCTTGTTTCGCTCGTTTGACGATCAGTAATTAAACTATTTGATTTTCCATAAGAAACATTCCCTCCTAATCTTAACTTAAATTTTCTAAAACTTTTTTGAAAATTAGCTCTTGCAGAAATAGACTCATCAGGAAATGCAGAGTTTATCGAAGTTCTTACTTGATTAATATCGATAAACTCTGTATTACTCTTAATTTCATTAATACGTTTACTATAATTAATTGAACCAAAAACATTGGTATAATTAAACATATTAAAGCTAAAATAATTCAAATTTATGTTATGGTATAATGAGTTTTCTAGTGTCCTATTTCCTGAATACAAGCTATTGTAATTATTAAAAACATAACCTTCTGCTAATTGATTTACATCAGAAAAACTTGTTTGCATGGTATAGCTTAATCGTAATGTCTCTGATTTTTTTAAGTTAATTTTCACAGAAGCGTCTGGCAAAAGTTTAGTAAAATTATTTTCATAAACTGATCCTAACTGGGTGTTTTTTGAAACATAATTATGGAATGTAAAACCTTGATTGAAAGTAAAGATTCCAGTAATAAACTTATAGTGTAAACCAACATAAAAATCATTGAAAGAAAAATCAACGTTATTTATTGTCGATGGTTCAGTAATTTTATTTTTATTACCTTCTAAAATCTCAAAAACACTAGAGTTAAATTGCTGATTGCTTAAGGTAGTTCCAAAAGTTACATTTAAATTACTTTTAGAATTCAACACATAATAATAATCTAATTTTGTATCTAATTTGTTTGTTCTTATCTTTTTATTCTGACTCAAAATAAATAAGTTATGATCTCCTGGGTTAGGGTTTACATTTGTTAATGACAATAAATTATAAAATGATAATTTTTCTAACTCAGCATTATAAAAAGGATCTTCATTTTGCCATAAATGTTGTGCTTCAAAAGCAAAAATATTTTTATCATTTAATGTGTAATAGTAGTTTAAATTTTGATTGATAGAAAAAGGACTTTGCTCAGAAAGTTGATTAATTGGTACAATCTCATCATCTGCATTCAAATAAGTTCTTGATGATACAGTTGACTGCATTTGTTGCTGCTTAGATATTTTAGCAAAAACATCGTAATCAAATTGATTATTAGCATTTGGTTTATAACTAGAGCTCAACTTAAACAACCCTAAATCACTTATCTGATTTGTTAAATCTTTTGTTTGTTCTGTATCAATATATTTTGTTGAAGACGGATCATTTTCATTATATGTAGGCAAATTATTTTTATTAATTCCTGCATTCGAGTATAAACGCTGGGTGGTTTCTTCCATATCTGTTTCATTTCCTGAATAGATTGCAAAACCACTAATATCCCATGTTTTTTTAGGGGAATAGCTAAAATTTAAAGCTCCAAATTTCGATTCAATTTCTTTAGCTCTATTGTTTCTTAAAGTTAAAAAAGTTATATCATTTGATCCTACATTAAAATTTGTTCCGTTATTATCTCCAAACTGTCTAAAGCCTCCTGTGAATTTAAAATAGTCTCTCATTGTAAAAGGTACTTCCCCAATATTATTAATGTCTGTAATAATATTTAGACTATATTTCGGACTGTAATAAAATAATTTTGGGTGAGCTAAATACCTACTGTCCTCCATTCCTATACCCATCCCTCCAGATACTTCACCAAACCAAAAATTTTTCTTTCCCTCTTTTAGTTTAATATTAATTACAACATTATCTTCATTATCGGTTACGCTACTCATCTGCCCTACTTCACTATGGTTTTTAAGTACTTGAACTTTATCAATAGCATTAGCAGGAATGTTTTTTGTGGCGAGTTTAGAATCTCCATCAAAAAAGTCTTTTCCTTCAACCATTACTTTTTTAACTGTTTTTCCTTCTACTTCAATCTCGCCATCATCATTCACCTCAACTCCTGGTAATTTTTGAAGCACGTCTCCAAGTTTTTTTTCCGTTCCACTTTTAAAACTATCAGCATCATAGACTATGGTGTCTCCTTTAACCGATACAGGCATTTTATAAGTTATATTTACTTCATCTAAACTGTCGTCTCCTTCTAAAGTAATATCTTTAAATAAATCTCCTTCTTTGGTTTCTAAATCAACTTCGGTAGTTTTTAATCCTATATAACTTACTTTTATACTATATGTTGAATTTTGAGTAAGGTTTAATTTATAGTTTCCTTTAGCATCTGTAAAACCATAAGAATCTAATTTTTTAGTAGTTTTATTAATAGCAATTACATTTGCCATTTCAAGTGGTCTTCCTATACTATCTTTTACAACTCCTTTAAGTGTAATTTGAGCATTCGAAGTCCAAGTAGCTATGCAAATAGCTATGAATAATATTTTTTTCATTATGTGATTTTCTTGTTAAGTTAGATTGTTGCAGTTTAATGAAAGCTTCTTCCTCCTCTATTGTTTCCTTCGCGTCTACTTCTAAATCGTTCTCTCATTTCTTCCATTTTTTCTTTTACAACCTTATTATACTCTTCCCTTGTTATTTCTTTTCCTTTGGTAGGTTCTTTTATTTCTATTTTCTCTGATGGATTCATTGTAATTTCTGTACACAATACAGTTGTTCTACCTTCATTAACTTCTAATATAAGTCCTGGTAGCCCCCAATAATTCCCAGGGCCATTACTTACGGGTATTTGGGGGGTATACCAAGCAGTAATAAGAATTTCTTTAGGTATTTCAACATCGTCAATTACTTTCTTTACATTTGAAGTGTCCTTTTTATTTTCGTCCTTTTTATTTTCGTCCTTTTGATTTCTTCTTCTCATGTTACGCCAATCAAAAGCAGTTGTTTTTTTAAGTAACGTAGCTTTAAAACAGGTATAATTACCTATTTGTTTTGTTTCACTTCCTAATTCCCATTTAGGTTTCTCTTCATTTTCTGTAATTAAGAATTTTTTTCCAAAAACCTCAGTCGATTCTAACAAGTCTCCTTTTATAATATCTTTATAAAGCACTCCTCCACCTGTAAAACCTCCAAACCTAAAACCTCCTCTTGTTCCTGGCGTTTCTAACTTTTCTTCTTCTTTGTATACGGACTTACTTCTGGTAAAACTTAAAACATGTGTTTTTTCTAACATGTTTTTCATGCGCTTTAAAATTTGCTTCTTTCGTTCCTCTGATAATTGCTTACCTCCAAAGTTAGGATCTACAGTTGTTTTTGATTGATAAACAGCCTTTCCTTGAAAGTTAGTTTGCGAAAAAACAGTGATAGAAATACACAAGAGAAAAACAGTAGTTAAACATTTCATTTTTTTAGTTTTTAATTTATAACTCCTTATAGTTAGGAGTTAGACTTTAGAAAACAGGAAAGGTTTAAATCATTAGAATTATCCCTGTATTTCTATATGAAAAGAGTTACCATCTTTGCTTTTTCGCCTATTTTTAAAACGCTCCATCATATCTATTGTATGGTCTTCTATAATTTTATCAAACTTTGCTTGGGTTACTTTCTTTCCTTTTGTTGGCTCTTTTATTTCTATTTTTTCTGACGGATTTAAAACAATTTCAGTGCAAACAATTGTTTGTTTTCCATCTTGAACTTCTAAAATTAACCCAGGAAGCCCCCAAAATTGTTCTGGTCCATTACTTATGGGTATCTCGGGTGTATACCATGCTACAGTTTCGATGGTAATTTCTTCTTTTTTTTCTTCTGTTTTACCATCAGTCATAGCTACAGAAGATCTAGTTTCTTTTCTTGTTCTTGTAGCTTTATAACAAGTATAATTTCCAATATTTTTGGTTTCTCCAGTCATTTTCCAATTAAGATTTTCTAATTTATCTTTTATTAAAAAACGTTTCCCGCTTATTTCTGTTTTGTTTATATACTTTTTGTCAGCTATATTTTTATACAAAATATCTGTTCCAGCGCCACTTCCTCCAATTTGAATTTGTATACCGTCTGTTTGTACTTGCGGAGAAGATAATTCTTCGTTTTGTTTGTATGTAGATGCTGATTTATTGAAGTTCAAGGTATATGTTTTTTGAAAGTGCTTCATTAGTTGGGCATGTAGCTTTTCTTGAATATCTGAATTCGGTGCCCCTTTACCACTATTTACCTTTAAATCTACTTTTCGATGTGTTTTATAGGTAGCTTTTCCTGTAAAATTTTGTGAAAACATTGAGGTACTTAACAACAATGTTAGTAGTATGATTTTTTTCATTTGTTTCTTTTTTAATGTTCAATACTACAAATATGCTTCACTACAGTATCTTTTTGAGTTAATGAGTGTTAACGAGTGTTAACCGATATATTTTATTCGACTTAACACTTTATCTTTGAAAACATGAACACAAAAAAACATCGTTGGATATTATATTTAATTAGCGCTACAATTGTTGTTACTATTGCTATACAGTTTTACTGGAATTACAAAAACTATCAGCAAAACAAGCAACGTGTTATTAATGAAATTCAATTAAGTTTAGATAATGCTGTTGAAGAGTATTACGCTGCCTTAACTAAGCAAAACTTTTTTGCAATAGTAGAACCTGGTAAAGCAACTTCTAATAATAATCTTAGCAATAAAAATATTTGGAAAGAGATTTTCTCTTCAAAAGTTGAAAAGAAAAAGGATAGTATACAGTTTGAAATTTCTTCCTTTGATATTAAAACTAACAACCCAAAAGAGTTTAAAGAGATGAATTCTTTTTTTGGTGACTCTCTTCTTAATGATATGAGGCATGAGGTTAACGATTCTACTAAAAAGCTTTCTAAAATTACCCAAATTACTCAATTTAACAAAGATCATACATCTGGTATTCATCTTGATTCTTCAGGAATTAAAGAAGTAAAAGTTTTTAAAGGTAAGAAAGCTACTGATAGCTTAAGATTAATAAAAGGATTGCAAACCATTTTTATTTCTGTTCAAAATGATTCTTTAGATCATGTGAAGCTAGATTCAATTATAAAAAAACAACTCAGTACTAGAGGTATTTCAACTTCTTTTTATTTAAATCATTTCAAAGATGACACGCTATTTTATTCTTCAAAAAAAGAAGCTATTCCTGCCCTAAACCTAGAAAGTAATGCTAAATCTACTTATGTTAAAAGTAATGAAAAGCTAACCCTGCTATACAAGAGTCCTTCAAGAGAAATTCTTAAAAGAAGTTCTACTGGTATTTTATTATCTTTATTGTTAGCCTTAGCCGTAATATCTAGTTTGTTTTATTTATTAAAGATCATCAACCAACAAAAAGAGTTAGCCGAGATTAAAAACGATCTTATTAGCAATATCACACATGAATTTAAAACACCTATTACTACTGTTTCAACTGCATTAGAAGCTATTAATAACTTTAATGCTATTGATGATAAAGAGAAAACTAAAAAATATATTTCGATTTCGTCTATACAAGTAGAGAAATTACACTTAATGGTTGAAAAACTATTAGAAACTGCGACACTTGATAGCGAAAAACTATTTTTAAAGAAAGAACCTATTAATTTGATTAAGTTAGTAGAGAACAACACAAAAAAACATCAGTTTACCAACTCTGAAAAAACAATCCTATTCTCTACAAATAAATCTCAGGTGGTTATTAACATTGATCCTTTTCATATAGAAAATGCTATTTCCAACCTACTTGACAATGCTATAAAATATGGCGGAAACAAAATAGAAGTACACATTAATCAAGTATTAAATATTATTGAAATAACTATCGCTGATAATGGAAAAGGAATTGATAAAAACCAACAAGAAAAAATATTCGATAAATTTTATCGTATTCCAAAAGGCAACACACATGATGTAAAAGGCTTCGGAATTGGTTTATACTACACTAAAAAAATTATTGAAAAACACGGAGGTACCGTTTCATTGATATCAAAACCAAATAACACCCTTTTTAAAATTGTTTTAAATTATGAGTAAAATCATTAAAGTTTTATTAGCAGAAGATGAACCTAGTTTAGGACAAATTGTAAAAGAAAGTTTAGAAACTAGGAATTTTGAAGTATTTCATGCTCTTAATGGCGAAGAAGCATACAAAGCTTACCAAAAAAACTTGCCTGATATTTTAGTTTTAGATGTCATGATGCCTAAAAAAGATGGATTTACTTTAGCTAAAGAAATAAGAGTAGAAAACAAACATCTTCCTATCATATTTTTAACAGCAAAATCTCAACCTAAAGATGTTGTAGAAGGTTTTGAACATGGCGGAAACGATTACCTAAAAAAACCTTTTTCTATGGAGGAGCTTATTGTTCGTATCAATGCACTACTAGACAGAATTGAGTTAAAAAAGAATTACAATACCATTAACATTGGTAACTATATTTTTAATTATACTAAACAAGTATTATCTTTTAATGATGAAATAAAAAAGTTAACACACCGAGAATCGGAATTATTATTTCATTTATCGCAAAATAAAAATGAAATCCTAGACAGGTCCTTTATTTTAAAAAAGCTTTGGGGAGATGACGATTTTTTTAATGCTAGAAGTATGGATGTCTTTATTTCTAAATTAAGAAAGAAGTTAAAACGTGATGAAAATATCCAAATTATAAACGTAAGAGGTTATGGATATAAATTGATTTGTTAAACTTGTTTATGAGTTCCTTTTTTTGTGTAATTTTACCGTCCTTAATCTGGCAGTGCCAGCAATAATTAAAAAAACATATTACACAAACAATTATGCATGTAGCAATTGCCGGAAACATTGGCGCAGGTAAAACCACATTAACAAAATTATTAGCAAAACATTACAATTGGGAAGCTCATTTTGAATCGGTTGATGAAAACCCGTATTTAGACGATTTTTATGCCGAAATGGAGCGTTGGTCTTTTAATTTACAGGTTTACTTTTTAAACAGTCGTTTTCGTCAAGTATTAGAGTTACGCAAGTCTGGTAAAAAAATAATTCAAGATAGAACCATTTACGAAGATGCTCATATTTTCGCTCCCAACTTACATGCTATGGGATTAATGACAAATAGAGATTTTAGCAACTATTCTTCTCTTTTTGAATTGATGGAAAACTTAGTAACTCCACCCGATTTGTTAATTTATTTACGTGCTAATATTTCTACATTAGTGGGGCAAATTCATAAACGCGGTAGAGAATATGAAAACTCTATTAGTATTGATTACTTAAGTCGATTAAATGAACGTTATGAAGCTTGGATTAGCCAATATACCAAAGGGAAATTATTAATTATTGATGTTGATAATTTAGACTTTGTTGACAATCAGGAAGATTTAGGATATGTAATTGATCGAATAGATGCTCAAATAAACGGATTATTTTAACTCTCTTTTAAACTCACTTAATAATATAGCTGTTGCTGTAGCTACATTTAAACTTTCGGTTTGTTGTAAATCACCAAACCTTGGAATCGTTATATTATTTTGTACAATAGTAGCAATTTTAGGTGAAATACCATTTGCCTCATTTCCCATTACTAAAATTGCTTGTTTAGGTAACGATGTAGTATATACATTATCACCATGCATATCTGCCATATAAATAGGCAATGAAGTATCTTTTATGAAATTTAGTAAATCAACATACGTGACCTGAACTCTTGTTAATGACCCCATGGTAGATTGTACTACTTTTTGATTATAACAATCAACCGTATCTTTAGAACATACCAACTCAGAAATCCCAAACCAATCACACAAACGAATAATTGTCCCCAAGTTCCCTGGGTCGTTAATTCCGTCTAAAGCAACAATAAAGCTACTTTTATTAATTTCTTTTTTCTTCGGAATCTTAAATAAGCCTAATACTTTATTTGGTGTTTTTAGAGTACTTATCTTTTTTAATTCACTTTCAGAAATCAATATAATCTTTGCTTCTTTTGAAGTTCTAAATGACTCATCAGTAGTATATAATTGCTCCAACTCTAAAGAAGATGCGAGTAATTCATTAACCACTTTCACCCCCTCTGCTACAAATAATTGATGTTTATGTCTATACTTTTTTTGTTGTAAACTAGTTATTAACTTTATATTGTTTCTAGATAAACTCATTAAATTGTTTTTAACGCTCTAAAACCACTAAAAAATAGTATTTTTGGTTCTTAATTACGAGGCGTAAAGTTAATGAAAAAACTTTCTTTCTTCTTTTTATTAGTAGTCTTATTCAGCTCATGCAGCACGATTAAATATGTTAAAGAAAACGAGTTATTGCTAGCCAAAAACTCGGTATATATTGACAGTGTTAAAAACTCAAGCGAAAACATTACTGAATTACTAATGCAACGTCCTAACGCTAAAGCTTTAGGTATGCCTTTATCTTTGCATTTTTATAATTTAGGTAATCCTGAAGCTCCTAAAACACCCAGTAAATGGGGGGAAAAGCATCCAAAAACTTATAACTTTTACAAAAATATTTTCTCAGAAAAACAAAGTATTTCTGTTGCAAAAACATTTATTGGCTTTAACAACTGGTTTTTAACCAGTGGCCAAGCTCCCATTGTAATTGATGATAAAAAAACCAACAGAACTGTAGATAATTTAAAAGCTTATTTTCAAACAGAGGGATACTTTAGAGCAAAGGTATCTTCAAAAAAAGATACGATAGGTAAAAGGAAAGGAGAAATTAGTTACCATATTACAAAAGGAAACCCTTCTTATTTAGATACTATAAAGACCTTTATTACATCACCCGTTTTAGATTCTTTATACCAACTTACAAAAGACAAAAGCTACTTAAAATCTGGAGATCATTATAAAAACGACAACTTTATTAAAGAAGCTAACCGACTTGTAAAGCTTTTTAGAAATAAAGGAATATATCACTTTAATGAAAACTATATTTCATTTGAAAACGATACTTTAAAAAGCTATCAAAAAACTGATGTAGATATCAATATTTCTGATAAAACAGTTCCTTTTGAAATTCAAAAAATAAAAAAGGTAAATGTTTTTACCGATTATACATATAGCACACGAAATTCTAAACATAAAGACACAATTACTTATAAAGGAATTAACTTTTACGCACTTCGAAAATTAAAATACAACCCTAAGTATTTATCTCAATCTTTATTTATAAAACCAAATATGGTTTATAACGATTCTCTTAGAAATTTAACTCGCACCCATTTAAGAGGCCTTAAAAACTTTAAAGCAACCTCTATTCGATATAATGAGCTAAGTAAAAATGAATTAGAAGCAAATGTGTTTTTAACCCCTATTGAAAAATATACTTTAGGTTTTGAAACCGAATTATCACGTTCTAACATCCGTAACTTTGATGTTTCTTTAAAATTTTCATTAACTAATAGAAATACATTTAAAGGTGCTGAGCTTTTTAAACTCTCTACATTTGGTTCTTATTTTAACTCTAATAATGGACCAGGTTGGGAAATTGGTTCTGATATTTCATTAGAAGTACCTCGCTTCATTGCTCCTTTTGGATTACACAAGTTGGTTCCTAAAAGAATGTTTCCAAGAACAAAGTTTTATTCAGGAATAGGAATTCAAAAAAACATTGGTCTAGACAAACAAAACATATCAGTTGGAATCGATTATAAATGGGATTACGACCAGAATAAATCAATTCAATTAGAGCTTTTAAATGCTCAATATATTCGAAACCTAAATGTTAATAACTATTTCTCTATTTATATTTCCGAATATCGAAAATTAGATGAAGTTGCTAAGATTTTTAACCCTTCTTACATCCTACCCGATAATACTTCAGGTAATTTCAATGAAATTGTAGGGTTTATGAGAAATGTACTTGCAAATTCTTCTTTTGCAAGTTCTAATCCAAATGAATATCAAAATGTACTTAACATAGTAAACAGGTTTAATATTGTTACCTCTGACTTTTTAATCCCTGAAATTGCTTACAGTTACACATACAATAATCAAGAAAATATCAAAGATGCCAGTTTTTCTTTTTTTAAATTTAGAGTAGCTAATTCTGGAAATTTTATGGGACTTTTTTCAAATACTTCTAATAACTTAGGACAAAAAACAGTATTTAAAATACCCATAGCGCAATATTTTAAAACCGATATCGAATACAAAAAATATTGGAATTTAGGTGACAATAATGTTTTAGCTCATAGAACTTTTCTTGGAGCTATCTTTACATATAATAATTCAGATATTCCTTTTTCTCGTAGCTATTTTGTAGGTGGTTCTAACGACATAAGAGCTTGGAGAACTTATGACTTAGGCCCTGGTACTAGAAGCCCTGTATTAGAGTATAATATTGGAAGTCTAAAATTTCTAACCAGTTTTGAATACCGTTTTAATGTTTTTGGATCTTTAAAATCTGCTTTATTCATAGATGCTGGAAATATTTGGGATATTACGAATTCTGAATTTGTTGATGACCCTTCTAAATTTAGAGGCTTTAAATCTTTACAAGATATAGCTGTTGGAGCTGGTTTTGGGTTTCGTTATGATTTTAAATTCTTAATTGCAAGACTAGATTTAGGTTTTAAAGCACATGAACCGTATCTAACAAATAATAGGTGGTTCCAAAACTTCAACTTCTCTAACTCAGTACTAAACATAGGTATTAATTACCCCTTTTAACAAAGTACTTTCTGTTAAAAATTTATCGTAACTTGTATAAAAAAGTGTAGATTTGTTGCATAATTTATGAAACATCCTACTAAACGAATAAAAAAATGATTAAACCTGGAGTTGCCACCGGAAAAGAAGTTCAAGAGATTTTTAAATTAGCAAAACAAAAGGGCTTTGCTTTGCCAGCTGTTAATGTTGTAGGATCAAATACAATTAATACAGTTTTAGAAACTGCTAAAGAACTTAACTCGCCTGTAATAATTCAATTCTCTAATGGAGGTGCTCAATTCAATGCAGGTAAAGGCTTATCTAACGACAACGAAAAAGCGGCCATTGCTGGTGCAGTAGCTGGTGCTAAACATATACATTTATTAGCTGAAGCTTACGGAGTTCCTGTTATTTTACATACCGATCATGCTGCTAAAAAATTATTACCTTGGATAGATGGTTTATTAGATGCTAGTGAGCAATTCTATAAAGAAACAGGAAAATCTTTATACAGCTCTCACATGATTGATTTAAGTGAAGAACCAATAGAGGAAAATATTGAAATTTGTAAAAAGTATCTTGCTCGTATGAGTAAAATGGGAATGACTTTAGAAATTGAATTAGGAATTACAGGTGGTGAAGAAGATGGTGTCGATAATTCTGATGTAGATGTGTCTAAATTATATACCCAACCAGAAGAAGTTGCCTATGCCTATGAAGAGTTAATGAAGGTTAGTTCACAATTTACAATCGCTGCTGCTTTTGGTAATGTACATGGAGTATACAAACCAGGAAATGTAAAATTAACTCCAAAAATATTAAAGAACTCTCAAGAATATATTTCAGAAAAGTACAATGTTCCTCATAATACAATTGACTTTGTATTCCACGGAGGATCTGGTTCTACTTTAGATGAAATTCGTGAAGCAATTAGCTACGGAGTTATTAAAATGAATATCGATACCGATTTGCAATATGCATTTACCGAAGGAGTTCGTAATTATATGGCTGAAAAATCTGCATATTTGCAATCTCAAATCGGTAACCCAGAAGGAAATGATGTTCCTAATAAAAAACATTATGACCCTCGTAAATGGTTACGTGAAGGAGAACAAACTTTTAAGGCTCGATTAAAAAAAGCTTTTGAAGACTTAAATAATGTAGATACATTATAATATTCTTTGAAAAAGAAAAGGCCAAACAACTAAAGATTAAAAAACTAAATTATGGCTTGGTTTAAACGTACAGACAAAGGGATTCAAACCCCAACAGAAGAAAAAAAAGACACACCTAAAGGCTTGTGGTATAAAACCCCAAGCGGAAAGATAATTGACACTGATGAACTTAAAAGAAACCTATACGTAAGTCCAGAAGATGGATACCACGTGCGTATAGGAAGTAAAGAATATTTTGAAATATTTTTTGACGATAATAAGTTTACAGAACTTGATCCAAAGCTATCTGCTAAAGACCCATTAAAATTTGAGGATACCAAAAAGTACCCTGAAAAATTAAAGGCTGCTCAGAAAAAAACAGGATTAAAAGATGCTGCACGTGCTGCTGTTGGTAAATCAATGGGAAAAGATTTAGTAATTGCTTCAATGGATTTTGCTTTTATTGGTGGATCTATGGGAAGTGTGGTTGGTGAAAAAATAGCAAGAGCTATAGATTATTCTATCAAAAACAATATTCCTTTTTTAATGATTTCTAAATCAGGAGGAGCCCGCATGCAAGAAGCTTTACTTTCTTTAATGCAATTAGCCAAAACTTCTGCAAAACTAGCACAATTAGCAGAAGCTAAAATTCCATACATATCTTTATGTACCGATCCAACTACTGGAGGAACAACAGCTTCTTTTGCTATGTTAGGTGATATAAACATTGCTGAACCAAATGCTTTAATTGGATTTGCAGGACCTCGTGTAGTAAAAGATACCACTGGTAAAGATTTACCTGAAGGTTTCCAACGTTCTGAATTTTTATTAGAACACGGTTTCTTAGATGCTATTTACGAACGAAAAGACTTAAAAAAACAGGTAAACTTGTATTTAGATTTAATACAGAATCAACCTGTAAGAGCATAACAAAAAAGCTAGCAAATGCTAGCTTTTTTGCTTTGTAACTTTTTCGTTTCCATTCCAAAAAATAATCGTACATTTGCAACTTCAATGTAAATGCATTGAGTACATAATAATCATTTAAATAATATTGGCATGTATTTAACAAAAGAAGTTAAAGAACAAATCTTCGCAAAACACGGTAAAGGAGCAAATGATACTGGTACTGCAGAAGGTCAAATCGCGTTATTTACGCACAGAATTAACCACTTAACTGAGCACTTAAAGAAAAATCGTAAAGATTTTAACACCGAGCGTTCATTAGTACGTATGGTAGGTAAGCGTAGAAGCTTATTAGATTATCTAAAGAAAAAAGAAATTAACAGATATCGTGCGATTATTAAAGAATTAGGAATTAGAAAATAATTCTACAGAAAAAGAGGCTCTATAAACGTGCCTCTTTTTTATTTTAAACTAAATAGTATTTCTGACTAACAAACAGAAATTTATATATAAAAAGCTCAAAATTACTAACAACAATTTTGATTTTCCATTGGAGCAACAACGACACAACAACAACAAACAAAACAAAAAAATTAGAATTAAAATTTATGATTCCAAAAGTATTTAGAGAGGTCATAGACCTTGGAGATGGAAGAACCATCTCATTAGAAACCGGTAAATTAGCAAAGCAAGCACACGGTTCAGTTGTTGTTCAGATGGGAAAAGCAATGTTATTATGTACCGTAGTATCTAACTACAAACAATCTGATGTTGATTTTTTACCATTAACAGTAGATTACCGAGAAAAATTTGCAGCAGCAGGACGTTACCCTGGGGGCTTTTTCAAAAGAGAAGCAAGACCAAGTGATGGAGAAGTATTAACAATGCGTTTAGTAGACCGTGTTTTACGTCCTTTATTTCCAAAAGATTATCATGCTGAAACACAAGTAATGGTACAATTAATGTCTCATGATGATGATGTGATGCCAGATGCTTTAGCTGGTTTAGCTGCTTCAGCTGCAATTCAACTATCAGACATTCCTTTCGAAACTCCAATTTCTGAAGCACGTGTTGCTAGAGTAAATGGAGAATTTGTAATCAATCCAAACAGAGAGCAGTTAGCCGAATCTGATATCGATATGATGATTGGAGCCTCAGCAGACTCTGTAATGATGGTTGAAGGTGAAATGGATGAGATTTCTGAAGAGGAAATGGCAGATGCTATTAAATTTGCACACGAAGCTATTAAAGTTCAGTGTGCAGCTCAAGTTCGTTTAGCAGAAGCTTTCGGTAAAAAAGAAACTCGTGAGTACGACGCAGAAAGAGAAGATGAAGAATTAGCTGAAAAAATTAACGATTTAGCTTATGCTAAATGTTATGAAATTGCTAAAAAAGGAACTTCAAAAGCAGAAAGAGGCTTAGCTTTCTCAGAAGTAAAAGAAGAAATCATTGCTACTTTTTCTGAAGAAGAAATTGAAGACTATAGTAATCTAATTGAAAAATACTTTAACAAAGCACAAAAGAATGCTGTTAGAGAGTTAACATTAGCTGAGGGGTTACGTTTAGACGGACGTAAGACTACAGATATTAGACCTATTTGGTGTGAAGTTGATTACTTACCATCTACACACGGCTCTTCTATCTTTACGCGTGGAGAAACGCAAGCTTTAGCTACTGTAACTCTGGGTACTTCAAGAGAAGCTAACCAAATAGACATGCCATCTTTCGAAGGTGAAGAAACTTTTTATTTACATTATAATTTCCCTCCTTTTTGTACCGGAGAAGCACGTCCTTTAAGAGGAACTTCACGTAGAGAAGTTGGTCATGGTAACCTAGCACAAAGAGCATTAAAAGGAATGATTCCTACTGATTGCCCATACACTGTGAGAGTTGTATCTGAAGTATTAGAATCTAACGGTTCTTCTTCTATGGCAACCGTTTGTTCAGGTACTATGGCATTAATGGATGCTGGTGTACAATTAAAGAAACCTGTTTCTGGTATCGCAATGGGATTAATTTCTGACGGTGATCGTTATGCAGTTTTATCTGATATTTTAGGTGATGAAGATCACTTAGGAGATATGGACTTTAAAGTAACTGGAACCGCTGACGGTATTACAGCTTGTCAAATGGATATTAAAGTAAAAGGATTAAGTTACGAAATTTTAGTAAGTGCATTAAAACAAGCCCGTGATGGTCGTTTACATATATTAGAAAAACTAACAGACACCATTGCTGCTCCTAATGCAGAAGTAAAAGCGCATGCACCTAAAATGGTTACTAAAGTGATTCCTAACGATATGATTGGAGCATTTATTGGACCTGGTGGAAAGCACATTCAAGAGTTACAAAAAGAAACAGAAACTACGATTGTTATCAACGAAGATCCTGTTACTGAAGAAGGAATTGTTGAAATCTTAGGAACAAGCCCTGAAGGAATTGAAAAGGTTCTTGCACGTATAGAATCAATGATGTTTAAACCCGAAAAAGGTTCTGTATACGAAGTAAAGGTTATAAAAATATTAGATTTCGGTGCTGTTGTTGAATATACAGAAGCTCCAGGAAACGAAGTTTTATTACACGTTAGCGAATTAGCTTGGGAACGTACAAACAATGTTACAGATGTAGTAAATATTGGCGATGTTATTGATGTAAAATACTTTGGTATTGACCCTAAAACTCGTAAAGAGAAAGTTTCTAGAAAAGCTTTGTTACCTAAACCTGAAGGTTATGTAGCTAGACCACCTAGAGACAATAATAGAGATAATAGAGGTCGTGATAATCGTAACCGAGATAATCGTCGTGATGATAGAAAACCAAGACAAGAGAAAAAAGAAGAATAGTACTATTTTTTTTATTATATAAAAAAAGGCAACCTAATGGTTGCCTTTTTTGATTAAAACCTTGTCCCGTCCTGAAATAAGTTGACACAAAATCGACTTATTATGAGTAAAGGAGTAAACAAGCGGGTTAAGCGCACCCAACGCGATTACAATTTAGGCTTTAAATTAGCCTTAGTAGCCGAGGTAGAAAAAGGCAACTACACCTATAAGCAGGTACAAAAAGTCTATGGTATTCAAGGTAGGAGTACTGT
>NZ_CAZEQR010000018.1:0-29453 GCF_964513795.1 Tenacibaculum sediminilitoris
TTACAATTCCTAATGGAAACACAACCCCACAAACATATACAGTTACGGTACGAGATTTAGATGCTACACCAATGTGTGATGTTTCAAGAACTATTGAAATTCAACCAGAAATAAGACCAGACTTTACGGTAACAGCATCAATAAATAATATTTGTTTTGGAAGTACAGCTGGTGAAATTACTGTTTCACCAATTGATAATGGAATTTTACCATTAACATATACGATAAGCCCAGACCCTAATGGAGAAAGTGGAGTTTCATCAAGTTCAAATGTAACATTTACAAACTTACCAGCAGGAACTTACTCTATAATAGGAACGGCTACTAATGGATGTGATACAACCTTAAACGTAACAATTGATGAGAATCCAGTAATAGATGTTAGAAACGCTATAGTAGTAACACAGTTTGCATGTACAACGGGTAATACGACCAATAATGCAATAATAACAGTAGATAAAAATGCAATTATAGGAGGAACAGGAAACTATGTTCGTGTAGTGTTTTTAGACGCTGGAGGTAATGTATTACAAGATGATAGTAACTTTACATATATCTCTACAGATATAGCAGGAGGTACTTATACAGTAAATGTATATGATGAAAACAGTAATTGTTTTGGTTCTGATACAGTTGTAATAAATCCATTTACACCAATGACGAATGCTACTATTGTAGTAGATAAAGCAACAGATTGTATTAGTGGAGAAAACATTACTGTAAAAGTACAACCAGATGTTGCTAATGCAGAATATACAATAACTGGAGCTAATGCTGGTTATACAGCAACACAAACAGTCTTATTAGGAACAGATTCAGCTGTATTTATGGATTTACCTGTAGATAACTATACAATTGAAATCTTAAATCCAGTTACAGGATGTATTTTTGAAGCATATCATACCGTAGAACCTGCACCAGTATTTGATGTAGTATTTAGTAATATTCAAAGAGCTTGTTTTGGAGGTACAGGAAGTGTTGATATAAGCTTTGGTACAGAAACTCCATATGCAGATATTTATAACTATGAAGTTTTTGAAGTAGGTGGAGCATCAGTGACAACAGGCTCAGGAACAGGAGGTACACCAACTAATATTTCAGGTTTAGTACCAGGAAATTATTATGTTGTGATAACAATGCCAAATACACCATTCTGTACGTCACAAACAGAAAACTTTACAATTGAACAACCAACTATAGATTTATCTGTGTTAGGTACACCAACCTATATTAACTGTAATGTTTCAAATTCAGGTGAAATATTATTATCTGCTGAAGGAGGTTGGGGAGTTTATGAATACCAATTAGTAAATAATACTACTGGTACCACTGTTCAAAACTTTAGTAATGTTACAAGAATTACAGGCTTAAGTGCAGGTAGTTATACAGCTACTGTTCAAGATGTTAATGGATGTACTGCAGTATTTGATTTTATATTAGAGAATCCTGTACCAATGAATGCAGATGTAAATGTGGTAGAGAATCAATGTGAAGGAGAGTACACAGCAAGTATTGAAGTAACAAATGTAACTGGAGGTCAAGTACAAGACACAACGATTAGTTATTCTTACATATTAATATACCCTGACGGAGTTACACAAGTAGAACAATCGTCTAATACCTTTACTAATTTACCAGCAGGAACAAATTATCAAATCATAGTAAGAGATAATAAGCACAGTTGTCAATACACCACAACTAGAGATATTGTAGACCCAACAGAAGTTGTTGCATCAGCTAATATTACTGCAGATATTACTTGTAATAACTCAGAAGCTACGGTTGAAATGTCAGCAACTGGAGGTACGGGAGTACATGAGTTTAGTGCGGACGGAGTTACTTATAGCGTTGTAAATATTTTTAGTGTTGGTGCAGGTATACATACGTTCTATGCACGAGACAATAATAATTGTGTAGATACAGTTGTTGTAACAGTAGATGATTATGAAGAGTTAGTACCTACGTTAAATATAATGTCTGGTTTTGTAACATGTAACGGCGATGCCAACGGAGTATTATCAGCAGATGTAGTTGGAGGTTTTGGAAACTACGAATATCAATTATTAGATGATGCTAACAATATCATTGCAGATTGGCAAGTTTCGAGCATGTTTGGAGGTTTAGATATTGGAACTTATAAAATCAATGTTAGAAGTACGAATAGATTTGGAGTAGAGTGTTTTGCTGAAACGCCAACTCATATAATACAGCAACCAGAACCATTAGTAGTAGATGAAAACCATACTGATGTAAGTTGTTATGAAGGTAATGATGGTACTATTACAGTGTTAGCTTCTGGAGGTAACTTAACAGGATATGAGTATAATATCAGTTCAGACCCAACAAATAAGTTTGTGACAAACAATGTATTTAGAAACTTATCGGCAGGTAATTATACCATAACGGTTAAAGATAAACTAGGTTGTATTGAAACTGTAGATGTTGAAATATTAGAACCAGAAGAATTTACAGCCACTTTAGTTGATGTAACAGAACAAGTTTGTATAGATGACCCTTCTCCAACTATAACAATAGAAGTTCAAGGAGGTACCCAACCTTATTATGTTAGTATTAATAATGTAGAATTACCAACTCAGTACAATCAAAATACTATTGTGTTAGGAGCAGCTGAGAATATTCAAGGAGGCATGCCATACTTTATTACTGTAAGAGATAGTGGAGGAGGTTGTGATATTCCTGAGCCAATTAGATTAACAACAGCAGAGCCAGTAGACTTACAATTAACTGTAGATCTCGAGTATACTTGTCCTACAGGTAATATAATACTAGCAATTGTAGATGAAGCTTATAGAAGCAATATATCATATACACTTTTTGATGGTTCAGGTAACCCAGTAAGAATAAATACTACAGGAGAATTTATAGATGTTGCAGCAGGAAATGGTTATACAGTCACAGCAACTCATACAATAAGTTCGTGTTCTGAAAGTTCTACTAGTAACCCAATTGATATAGTAGATTATCAACCGTTGACAATGACAATTGATGATTCTGTTAAAAATACACTAATAGCAAATGCTTCATTTGGCTTGCCACCTTATGAGTTTAGCTTTGATGGTGGAGATTTTGGACCAGATAATGAGTTCTTAATTTTACAAACAAAAGACTATACAATAACGGTTAGAGATGCTAGAGGATGTGAGTTTACATTAACAGTTAAAGGAATATATGTAACTATTTTTATACCTAATTTATTCACACCAGATGGTGATGGAACAAATGACTATTGGTATCCTCGCGAAGTAGAAGACTACCATGATATTAGAGTATTTGTTTATGACAGATATGCACGTAATATTGCTGAGTTTAAAGGTGTAGTAGAAGGATGGGATGGTAATTATGAAGGAACACCATTACCATCAGGAGATTACTGGTATACAATTTATTATAAAGAGTTATCAGGGCAAGAGAAAAAAGTAATGGGACATTTTACACTATATAGATAAGAGTATAATGAGAAAGTTAATATTAATTATAAGTGTAGTATTTTGTAGTGTAAAAGTAACTGCACAAGAAGTAGAGTTGCCAAAGTATGTAAGTCATTTGGCAGATAATCCGTTTTTAATATCTCCAACCTATGCTGGTATTGGTACAGGCTTACAAGTTAGATTAAACGGAGTGAGTCAGTGGATTGGTGTTAAAGGTGCACCTGACACACAATCATTAACAGTTGAAGCACGCATAGCAGATACTTTTGGTGGAGGTATAACTGTTTTTAATGATAAAAATGGTTATACTTCCCAAAAGGGAGCTAAGTTATCATTTGCTAGTCACTTAACGTTAAGTGACTTTCATGATAGTTTTTTATCATTTGCATTAAGCTATAGTTTTATTCAATTAGGTATTGACACTTCAGAAAACAACTCTGGTCAAGACGTACCAAATAGAACTTTAAACAATTCAAATTTCGATGTTGGTTTGTTATATCGCTACGAGCGATTTAGTATTAGTACCAACATAATAAATATTTTAAATAAAGAAATAGAAAACTTTCAAACAGGAGAACCAGAAATACTGAGAAAATATACTGTATTTACATCGTATACATTTGCCAAAGTAAATAGGAATTTTGAATTAGAACCATCAATGTTAGTTGAATATAGAGAAGCAGACAAACGTTCTAGAACAGATGTAAATATAAAGGCAAGAAAAGGAGTTAGAGAAGGATACGTATGGGCTGGTTTAAGTTACACTTTCTTAAACGATCAATTTTTTCAACCAAATGCAATAGCACCTCTGTTTGGTATAAAGAAAAATAATTTATATATGTCATATGGTTTTAGTATTAATATGAATAAAACACAAGACTATAACTATGGAACACATATGATTACTCTTGGATTTGATTATGAAAGAAGACCAAGTTTAGCAAGATGTACACAAAAAATGATTATATTCTAAAAAATTAGAAAGTATAAATTACAAATCCTCAAGCTAAAACTTGAGGATTTTCTTTTTCTTTGCACTAATGGAAAATATAAGCGAAAACTCAATCAATCTAAATAAATATATCAGTAGTACCGGTATATGTTCACGTCGTGAAGCAGAACGTTTCATTACAGAGGGTAGAGTAACTATTAACGGAAAACCTACCCAATTAGGAAATAGAGTATATGAAGGAGATTTGGTAAAGATTGATGGAAAACCATTAAAACCAAAACCAAAAACAATATATATAGCCTTAAATAAACCAATAGGCATAGTTTGTACAACGGATAGTAAAGAACGTAAAAACATTGTAAAATTTGTTGGACATCCACAACGCTTATTTCCTATTGGTAGATTAGATAAACCTTCAGAAGGATTAATTTTTTTAACCAATGATGGAGATATCGTAAACAAAATACTTCGAGCAGGAAATAACCACGAGAAAGAATATATTGTGTCGGTTAATAAACCTTTTGATGAACGCTTTATAGAAAGAATGAGTAATGGAATTCCAATTTTAGGAACCGTTACAAAAAAGTGTAAAGTAGAACGAGTAAATGATACTAGCTTTAAAATAACTTTAATACAAGGATTAAATCGTCAAATAAGACGTATGTGTGAATACCTAGGATACGAAGTAAAAAAGCTGAAACGCACACGTATTATGAATGTTACTTTAGGAAACTTAAAAGTAGGAGAGTGGCGAGAATTATCATCTAAAGAAATGGATGAAATTAATAAGCTTGTAGCAGGCTCTTCAAAAACATATGAAGGAGCAGAAAAAAAGATTCAAAAAACTTCTTCTCTAAAAAACACTAAAACAAAGAAAAAAACAGATTTCAAATCGAAGTTTGGTAGAAGAAGAAAGAATTAAAAATCAGTAATAAGAAACTTTTAACTTTCTACTTTTAAACATTCAACTTACATGTGTATCTTTGCCACTTATGCAATTTGACTTAAAAATAACCGACCCTAGAAGTAAAGCACGAGCAGGTGTTATTACAACTGATCACGGAACTATTGAAACTCCAATATTTATGCCTGTAGGTACAGTAGCTACAGTTAAAGGAGTACATCAATCAGAATTAAAAAACGAAATTAATCCTGATATAATTTTAGGAAATACGTATCACTTATACTTACGTCCAAAGTTAGAAACTTTAGAAGCCGCAGGAGGTTTGCATAAGTTT
Source organism: Tenacibaculum sediminilitoris (assembly GCF_964513795.1). Lineage (NCBI taxonomy): Bacteria > Pseudomonadati > Bacteroidota > Flavobacteriia > Flavobacteriales > Flavobacteriaceae > Tenacibaculum > Tenacibaculum sediminilitoris. The sequence continues at coordinate 5,640 of NZ_CAZEQR010000018.1, forward strand.
ATGAATTGGGATCGTAATATTTTAACTGATAGTGGAGGATACCAAGTATATTCTTTATCAGGAAGAAGGAAGATAAATGAAGAAGGAGTAAAATTTAAGAGTCATATAGACGGTTCTACACATTTCTTTACACCAGAAAATGTAATGGAAACACAACGTACCATCGGAGCAGATATAATAATGGCTTTTGATGAATGTACACCATATCCTTGTGATTATAACTACGCAAAGCGATCTATGCATATGACACATCGTTGGTTAGATCGTTGTATAAACCACTTTGATAAAACAACTCCAAAATACGGATATAGCCAGTCTTTATTTCCAATTGTACAAGGAAGTACATACAAAGATTTACGTAAACAATCAGCAGAGTATATCGCAAATTCAGGAGCTGAAGGAAACGCTATAGGAGGGTTATCTGTAGGAGAACCAGCCGAAGAAATGTATGCAATGACCGAAGTGGTTACAGCAATATTACCAGAAGATAAACCACGTTATTTAATGGGAGTGGGTACACCAATTAACATTCTAGAAAATATAGCTTTAGGGGTAGATATGTTTGATTGTGTAATGCCAACTCGAAATGCAAGAAATGGAATGCTCTTTACAGCACATGGAAGCATTAATATTAAAAATAAAAAGTGGGAAAATGATTTTTCTCCAATTGATGAAATGGGAATAACTTATGTAGATACACTATACTCTAAAGCCTATTTACGCCACTTATTTGCTTCAAAAGAAATGCTAGGAAAACAAATAGCCTCAATCCATAATTTAGGATTTTATTTATGGCTAACACGTGAAGCTCGTAAACATATTATAGAAGGGGACTTTGCAGTATGGAAAGACAAAATGGTAAAACAAATGGATAAACGTTTGTAATTTGAAAATACTAGATTGGTACATATTAAAACGTTATTTAGTAACCTTTTTGTTTACGCTACTTATTTTAATACCAATTGCGGTTGCTATTGATATTGCAGAAAAGATAGATAAGTTCTTAAGAGAAGAAAATCTAACACTCTTTGAAATAGCTAACGATTACTACAAAAATTTTATTATTTACTATGCTAATACATTTATGCCATTAGCACTGTTTATAGCGGTTATTTTATTTACATCAAAACTAGCAAGTAATACAGAAATAGTAGCAATTAACAGTTCTCAAGTATCATTTACACGATTCTTATATCCCTATTTTGTAGGAGCAACCATTGTTTGTTTAGTGGCCTTATTAATGAATCATTTTTTTGTGCCTACGAGTAGTAAAACAAGAAAATCTTTTGAAAAAAAATATTTAAATAAGAAAAGTTATGCTGATACTTCAATACGAGAGTTTAGCTTACAGTTAAATGATAGTACATATGTCTATATTCAAAATTTTGATTTAAAACGGAATTCAGGGTATAACTTTTCTATAGATATATATGAAGGTATAAAATTAAAAAGTAAACTCACATCCGATAATATTAATTGGAACGAAAAAGACAGTATATTTAAACTCTATAACTGGAAGAAACGGAAAATTTTTAAAAAAAGAGATAGTATTTTTTCAGGCAAAAGTTTAGATACAGCATTTTCATTTACACCCCAAGATTTTAATTATAAAAACATAATGGCGCAAGAAATGAACTCACCAGAATTGGTTAAGTTTATTGAAGTATCTAGGAAAAGAGGAATTAAAAATTTAAACGCATATTTAGTAGAATTATATAAGAGAACAAGTTTACCAATAGCAAGTTATATACTAACACTAATAGCAGTTGGATTGGCACATAGAAAAAGCAGAGGAGGTATTGGAGTGAATTTAGCTATTGGAATAAGTGTTATGTTTGTATATGTTTTCTTTTTAAAAGTAGCAGAAGTATTAGGAGCCGTAGCAGGAGCTAATGCATTGTTAAATGTATGGATACCTAATATGGTATTTGGTTTATACGCTATTTATTTATATTTCAATGCAAGGAGATAAATTAAAAAACTACCTTCATTTACATTTAATTGTTTTTATATGGGGGTTTACTGCAATACTAGGGGCATTAATATCTATTGATGCAGTTCCTTTAGTTTGGTATAGAATGCTATTAGCAGTAGGTTTTATAGCCTTATACTTTATAATAAGGAAGAAATCATTTAAAATAGAAAAAAAAGCATTAACCAAATTTGCTATTTCAGGAGTAATTATAGCTGTTCACTGGATAACTTTTTTCAAAGCTATAAAAGTATCTAACGTATCTGTAGCTCTGGTAATGATGAGCACAGGAGCCTTTTTTGCTTCATTTATAGAACCACTCTTCTTTAAAAGAAAAATCAAACCCATTGAAATAGTATTAGGTTTACTAGTAATAGTGGGGTTATATATTATATTCAATTTTGAAAGTCAGTACATACTCGGAATAATTTATGCCCTAATATCAGCCTTTTTATCTGCTTTGTTTTCAGTTTTAAACGGGTTGTTTATTCAAAAACACGATGCAAATAGAATTTCCTTTTATCAACTTTTATTTGGAGTATTAGGAGTAACACTATACTTATTGTTTACTCAGCAATTTTCAATAGCATTTTTTAAAATTCAAGCGACAGATTGGATTTACTTACTTGTATTAAGTAGTATTTGTACAGCTTATGCTTTTATAGCTTCAGTACAAGTAATGAAATATTTAACCCCTTATACAGTAATGTTAACCATTAATTTAGAACCTATATACGCTATTATTTTAGCGTTGATAATTTTTGGAGAAAAAGAACAAATGAATCCAGAGTTTTACTACGGAGCTTTTATTGTTTTGTTTGTAGTATTACTTAATGGAGTTTTAAAAAACGCTTCATCCATAAAAAAGAAAATCAGTAAAAAATAGTATATTAAGAAAAACGATCAAGGTAAACTGCCCAATTTTTTAGTATGTTTGCCTCTACAAACAAACGACTAACTAGAAAATTAGAAAATCAAACAATATACAAGAATGGAATATTTAGATTTTGAAATGCCAATTAAAGAATTACAAGATCAGTTGGTAAAATGCCATGTTATAGGAGAAGAAAGTGAAGTAGATGTAACAGAAACATGTAAAAAAATAGAAGCGAAATTAGCAAAAGCTAAAAAAGAGATATATAAAAACCTAACCGCATGGCAACGTGTACAATTATCTCGTCACCCAAACCGCCCGTATACCTTAGATTATATTAAAGCACTTTGTGGAGATACATTTATGGAATTACATGGTGACCGTAGTGTAAAAGATGACAAAGCAATGATTGGTGGACTAGGTAAGATTGGAGATCAATCTTTTATGTTCATAGGTCAGCAAAAAGGATACAATACCAAAACACGTCAATATCGTAACTTTGGTATGGCAAATCCAGAAGGATACCGTAAAGCATTACGTTTAATGCGTATGGCAGAAAAATTTGGAATACCAGTAGTAACTTTAGTAGATACTCCAGGTGCTTACCCAGGATTAGAAGCTGAAGAACGTGGACAAGGAGAAGCAATTGCTCGTAATATCTTTGAAATGACTCGTTTAAAAACTCCGATTATTACCATAATTATTGGAGAAGGAGCATCAGGAGGAGCTTTAGGAATAGGAGTAGGAGATAGAGTGTATATGTTAGAAAATTCTTGGTATTCAGTTATTTCACCAGAAAACTGTTCTTCTATTTTATGGCGTAGTTGGTCAGAAAAAGAAAAAGCAGCAGAAGCATTAAAATTAACAGCAGAAGACGGTCTGAAACTAAAAATAGTTGATGATATCATCAAAGAACCTCTAGGAGGTGCACACTCTGACCGTGAAGGAACTTTTAAAGCTGTTAAAGAGAAGATTATAAAAGCATACGAAGAGCTTAAAAAACTTAAGGAGAAAGAATTAATAGCTAAGCGTATGAATAAATATGAAAATATGGGAGTTTATAAAGAATAGCTTTATACCCAAAATACATACTATTAAAACTCGCCAATTGGCGAGTTTTTTTTATCTCAAATCATGAAGTAGAACTTCGTTATGAGAGAAGAAAACAAAATAAAAGCAAAAGCTTTTTCGATTTTCAGTATAGCATCACTATGGTTAAATTGAAAAAAATAATGAATATTTGGTTTTGCAGCATTTTCTTTTAGTAATAGATTTTCTATTGTATAACCTGAGATTTTTTAATAGTTTTCAAGTACCTTCGTACTATCTCATAAAAAGAAATTGTAATATTGTAACTTCATGAGTAAAGAAGAATTGGCTATAAAAACCACCTATTTTAGTATTCTCAGTAATACTAGTTTAGCAATTATAAAAGGATTAGCAGGTATCTTTGGAAATTCATATGCATTAATAGCAGATGCAATGGAGTCTACTACTGATATTTTTTCTTCTCTTTTAGTGTTATTAGGGTTAAAATATGCGAAAAGACCCGCAGATAAGAATCACCCATACGGACACGGAAAAATAGAACCTTTAATCACCTTTGTAGTAGTAGCTTTTTTGGTAACATCTGCAACAATTATAGCGTATGAAAGTATACAGAATATCCAAACGCCTCATAAAGTACCAAAACCATGGACGTTACTTGTTTTAGGAGCAATTATCATTTGGAAAGAAATATCTTTTCAAATAGTAATCAAAAAAAGTAAAGAAACTAATAGTTCTTCATTAAAAGCAGATGCGTGGCATCATAGAAGTGATGCGGTTACCTCTGTAATGGCATTTATAGGAATTTCAATAGCACTTATTTTTAAAGAAGGTTATGAAACTGCTGACGATTGGGCAGCCTTATTAGCTTCTTTTTTTATTTTATATAATAGTTACCTGATCTTTAGACCAGCCTTGGGTGAAATAATGGATGAGCATGTGTATGATGATTTAATAGAAGAAATAAGAGAAATATCTATGGAAGTAACAGGTGTTTTAGGAACAGAAAAATGCTTTGTTCGTAAAGCCGGAATGAAATATCATGTAGATTTACACGCTATTGTAGATAGTACTATTACCGTAAAAGAAGGACACAACATTTCACATAAATTAAAAGACTACTTAAGAGAAAAACTCCCAGATTTAGGGCATGTTTTAATTCATATAGAGCCTAATAAATATTAAAAGAAAGTATGTTTTGGAATAAAAAGAGAAAATTACCAGTATCTAAAGAAGATAAAGCTTGGGTAGAAGAAAGTATAGAATGGCTACGAATAGAGTTAGGAGAAGATAATTTTAAAAGAATAAAAACAGTAACGCCTACGAAAGATTTTTATAATAGGAATTTTGATGGTACTCAAGATGATGCTAAATTTATACTAGAACGTACAATGGAGTTAATGAACATTGATGATGTTGATATAAGGTTAGAGTTTTTCTCCGATTCTCCAGTTCAAATGAATGATGGTTCAATTTTAAGTACACCAGGAGATATACATGGAGAATGGAAAAGTGCATCAGGAACATTTGAGCAAACTATAGAAGGAACAATAATTTCAATAGAAGAGGAGCAACTTAAAAATCCAATATCTCTAATCGCTACAATATCACATGAATTAGCACATTATATTCTGCTTGGAGAAAATAGAATAGAAGAGAACGATGAATATTTGACTGATTTGACTGCTGTATTTTATGGGTTTGGAATTTTTATAGGTAACTCTAGGTTTACCTTTTCTTCTTTTAAAACAAGTGATGGTTTTGGTTGGGAATCAAGTGGGCAAGGTTATTTACCAGAGCAAATAATAGCTTATACATTGGCTTGGTTGTCAAAAAAACGAAAAGAAAATGTAGATTATTCAAAATTTTTAAAGAAATCACTAAAAAAATATTTTGATCAGAGTTTTAATTATTTAACTTATAAAAACTAGATTTAAATACTAAAAAAGCAACCCAAGTAGGTTGCTTTTTGTTTATGGTATATTTAAATACTTGTGTGTTTGTAAGGAAATTTTCCATTGAGGGTGCTCCATCACATAATCAATAATTTGTGGAGTCATTTTTTCCTTTTTACTCCATTCTGGTTGTAAAAATAACGTACACTTTTTACCAACTTTAGCAGCTTGTTCTTCTGCAAACTGAAAATCATTTTTATTATGAATAATCATTTTCAACTCATCTGCTTCTTGGTAAGCACGTTCCAAAGGTAATTTGTTTTTCTTAGGAGATAAACAAAACCAGTCCCAAACACCAGAAAAATTATACGCTCCAGAAGTTTCAATATGTGTTTTAATACCTTTTTCGTGAAGTTGCTGCGTAATATAATCTAAACTCCACATTAAAGGCTCTCCACCTGTAATTACCACAGTTTCGGCATATTTCTTGGCATTTTCAACAATGATATCTGTTTTTGTAGGTGGATGTAAATTAGCATTCCAGCTTTCTTTTACATCACACCAATGGCAACCTACATCGCAACCACCAATGCGAATAAAATAAGCAGCAGTACCAGTATGTGCTCCTTCTCCCTGAATCGTATAAAACTCTTCCATTAACGGAAGCATTTCTCCTATATTAATTAACTCTTGTACTTCTTTTTTCAACATAAGGGAGCAAAGATAGGCAACATTAAAAATTAATGAATGATTTTTGTTACTTTTACGTGTTTTTATCACAAAAAAGGTTATAAATAATGAGTAAAACCCAAGAGTTTTTCAAATACATCAAAGAAGGTTATACAACAAAAGGAGAGTTTATTACACTAGGGGCAGGAATGTTAGGAGAAGAAACAGTAACAAATGCTCATGTAAATATTCCTTTAAAAACATTAAATCGTCACGGCTTAATAGCTGGAGCAACAGGAACAGGGAAAACAAAAACCTTACAAGTGCTGGCAGAAAACATGTCAGAAAAAGGAATTCCTGTATTGTTAATGGATGTAAAAGGAGACTTAAGTGGATTAGCACAACCAAGCCCAGGACATGCTAAGATTGATGAACGACACGAAAAAATAGGAATACCATTTACACCAACAAAATTTCCTATAGAAATCTTATCAATATCAGAACAAGATGGGGTGCGTTTACGTGCTACGGTTTCTGAATTTGGACCTGTGTTACTATCTCGAATTTTAGATTTAACAGAAACGCAATCTGGTATTGTAGCTATCATTTTTAAGTATTGTGATGATAACCAATTACCATTATTAGACTTAAAAGATTTTAAGAAAATCCTTCAATATGTAACTAATGAAGGAAAAGAGGAAATTCAAGAAGAATATGGACGAATTTCTACAGCTAGTACAGGAGCAATTCTTAGAAAAATTATAGAAATAGAGCAACAAGGTGGTGATTTATTCTTTGGTGAAAAATCATTTGATGTTGACGATTTAACGCGTATTGATGAAAACGGACGTGGTGTTATTTCTGTACTGCGTTTAACAGATATTCAAGATAGACCAAAATTGTTTTCAACCTTTATGCTACAGTTACTAGCTGAGGTATATGAAACTTTCCCTGAGCAAGGAGATAGCGGTCGACCAGAATTGGTGATTTTTATAGATGAAGCTCATTTAGTATTTGATGAAGCTTCAAAAGCTTTGTTAAGTCAAATAGAAAGCATCGTAAAATTGATTCGATCTAAAGGAATTGGGTTGTATTTTGTTACACAAAACCCAAAAGATGTTCCAGAAGATGTATTAGCACAGTTAGGAATGAAGATTCAACATGCCTTACGTGCATTTACAGCAAAAGATAGAAAAGCAATTAAATTAGCTGCTGAAAATTATCCAGACTCTGAATATTACGACACCAAAGAAGTATTAACACAGTTAGGTATAGGAGAGGCACTAGTTTCTGTTTTAAATGAAAAAGGAATTCCAACACCGTTAGCGAGAACCATGTTACGTGCACCAATGAGTAGAATGGATGTGCTCACAGAGAAGGAAATTAAACAAGTTTTAGACAATTCGAGATTAATTCCGAAGTATAACGATGCCATAGATAGGGAAAGTGCATACGAAATGCTAAACGAGAAGATAGAAAAAATTAACGAGAAGAAAAATAAAGAAGCACGCAAAGAGGAAGAAGAAAATACAAGAAGAAGTTCATCAACACGTAGTAGAAGTACACGAATGAGTCCAATAGTAAAAGTATTAACCAGTGCTACTTTTATAAGGGCAGCTTTTGGAATTTTAAAAAAAGTACTAAAATAAGAAATACAAAAAAAAATAGACGTTTTAAATATAAAAGAAGACCAATGAGAAAATTAATGAAACCTGTAGTTATTGCGGTGATGTCAATACTGTTTATTCAATGTGGTAATAATAAATTTGATATTGCTAAAGGAAAAGTAGGAAGGCTAACGACCAAAACAACTGTTAACGAAATTGAAAACATATTTAAGCAAGATTCAGTAGTGAAAGTATTAAGTGAAGGAGTTAAAGGTGAAAATATTTTTCAAGAAGATGATAAGTATTTGATATATGAAAAAGGAGGGAAGCACTTACTAACAATTACTCCAAAAGAGCAATTAGACTCTACTTCAACCATTAAAAGTATTGAAATTTTTGATGAACGTTTTAAAACAAAAGCAGGAATCAATATAAAATCTACTTTTCAAGAAATAAACGCAAATACTAATGTAAATAAAGTAGAATCATCATTTTCATCAGCAACATTGTTTATCGATGATTTAAATGCGACAATTACCATTGATAATGAAGATTTAGGGTTGAAAGAATTTAGTACTCAAAAAGTAACCGTTGAACAAATTCCAGATTTAGCAAAAATTAAATCATTTACTATTTGGTTCAACTAAATATATACGAAGCCGAAACATTTGTTTCGGCTTTTTGATTAATAATAACTATGTAATTTTAAAAGATGGAAGTAATAAAAATAGCCTTTTTTGTATTGGGTGTTTTTTTTGGAGAAAATAGTAGAATAGCAGCAGAGAAAACAACGGTTTCGGTAAACCCAAAAGAGCAAACAATAACTATTGCTCAAGAAAATATATTCACACTTATAAATAATGAACAAGATAGTATACAGGTTAACACAGAACTAAAAAAGGTGGTAGCAAGAAATTGGAGGAAAGAGATAGAAGCCTATCCATCAAAATCATGTATTGTTTATGTTACTAATGAAGGTAATTTGAATGCAAAAATTATATTAAACTATCCTTCGGAAAAAATGCTAAAAGATTTTGCGCTAGGCTTTAATCAAAAAGCCAAAGAATTCTCTTTAATTAATATTCCTGATTGGAATGTTGAAACAAAAGATGGAGTGTTAAAAGGAAATTATTGGAGGTTTAGTGCAGATGACAATTTTACCTTTGTTGTTACTCCATTCAAAAATATGCCAGATAAGTTTAAAAGCGCCAAAAGAAGCCTTAGACCAATTTGGGAGGCTGAAAAAGAAAACTAAAAGATATATTATTCCAAAAAGTCTTTTTCCAAAAGGTTACGTTTTAAAAAAAGAGTTTTTATTTATAATAATTGTAGTTCAGTAATAAAATAAATTTATTGAGTTTGCGCTCAATAATTACTAACCGAAGTGTATAGTTTACAACTGGGGGCTAGCAAACTGTAAATAGAAAAGATTGAGCATCCATTTTTGGAGGCTCTTTTTTGTTTTTTAAAATGCTTAAATAACTTTTTTGTCTATTATAACTAATACACTATAATTCCGAGTGGAAGGAGTAAAAAAATAATTAAGTTCGTAAAAGAAATTATATACTTAAAAAGTTTAAAGAAATAAGTAAAACAACATGAGTAAAAAATATACCATTCAAAAAAGCCCATTTGTAGTACCAACTACTGATGGGAAATTAATCGAAGAACATTTTGGGAATGCTACCGATAGAAATTCAAAAGTAAGCATAGCATATATGGTAGCACCTGTCGGTTGGAGTGAGCCTTTTCAAACACCAGAATTTGAAGAATATACTTACATCATCAAAGGAAAAAAGCAATTCAATATTGATGGTGAAGTTGTGGTGTTAGAAGCAGGGCAATCAATCAAAATTGAAAAAAACACACGTATTCAATATTCCAATCCATTTACCGAACCTTGTGAGTATTTAGCGGTTTGTTTACCTGCTTTTTCAATGGGGTTGGTGCATAGAGAGGATAGTTAGTAATATTCCTAAAATAATAGCCGCAAATTTTTTGAAATTGAACTTATGGTTCTCAGTACTTTCAAAAAGAATAATGGTAGAGATATGTAAGAACACTCCAACTATTAAAGCTGTAATTTCTGTATGGTATTGTTCTACTAAAGGAACTTTGTTAGATACTAAAATTCCTAAAGGACTCATTAATGCAAATACTGTTAAAAAGAAAAAAATCGTTTTTTTCGAATACTTTACATGTAACAAAAAGGAAGTTAATACAATGGAAATGGGTATTTTATGTACGATAATTGCCCATAATAAACTATCATCAGCATGATGAATAGGTAATCCTTCAGAAAAGGCATGAATACATAAACTTATAAATAATAACCAAGGAAACTCTGAAGCATCAGAATGTAAATGTATATGTCCGTGTTCAGCACCTTTTGAAAAAGATTCTAACACCGATTGAATTATAATTCCTACTAAAATTAAAATACCAATTAGTTTTGTGTTGTCGGCGTGATGATATACTTCGGGCAACAAGTGTAAGATGGTTACTGAAAGTAAATAAGCACCACTAAAGGCTAATAATAAACGAACAAAGGTATTACTAGGTTTTAGTAAAAAAACAAATAAAACACCAACTAAAACAGAAATAATTAGCAATAAGTAACTCATTTAGCAACAATAATTAAACGGTCAGAAGATTGTGGATTAAACTCATTAAGATTGTAATCGCCAAAAACATGTGTTACTTGTAAGCCAACACTATCAAAATACGATTGTAGTTTTTCTAACGTTAAAAACTTTACACGTTCAGTATACGAGTGTAATTTTCCTTCAGCAGTGAAAGAAATATGTTTTAAGATAAATCCGTCTTTGATTTCTTTTTTAATATTGAATTCAATACAGTCAATAGTTTTTACTTCTTCTTTTACCAGCGTATTTTTTACTTTTTCAACATTTAAGAAGTCCAATACAAATACACCGTTCTTTTTTAATCCGTTTTTAATACTTCTTAAAACAGCAATGTCTTCTTTATCATCTTCAAAATAACCAAAACTGGTAAAGAGATTAAATACAGCATCATATTTACTTTCAATAGGCTTTCGCATATCCCAAACTTCAAAATGAAGTGTTTCATTCTCAAATTGTTTGGCATGTTCAATACTGTTTTCACTTAAATCACCTCCCACAACGTCATAGCCTAACGAGTTTAAGTAAACTGCATGGCGTCCTTTTCCGCAAGGTAAATCAGCAATATGACTTAACTTAGGTAGTTGTAAAAACGAAGTGATATTACGCATAAAAAATTGTGCATCGGCATCGTTTCTATGCTTGTATAAAATATGATAGTATGGTGTGTTAAACCACGAAGTAAACCAATCTGTTGTTGTATTCATAACTATAAAGGTCTGCAAAAATACGCAAAACTTACGTTTTTTATATTCAAAGTGGAAAAGATTCACAACAACTCAAAATTAACAGTACTTTTGCAGTGAAATTTTACAGTTACATGGAAAAAGATTTTAAAATGACTGCCATAACCATGGCAGGTTTAGAGGAGGTGTTAGCGAATGAACTACGACAGCTAGGGGCAATGGATGTAAAAGAAGGAATACGAAATGTTTCTTTTAAAGGGGATAAAGGTTTTATGTATAAAGCTAATATTGCGTTACGTACCGCTATTCGTATTTTAAAACCTATTAAACGCAGTAAAATTTTTGATGAAGAAGATTTATATGAAGCAATTCAGCGTATAAAATGGGAACGTTTTTTAGATGTAGATGGAACCTTTGCTATTGGAGCTGTGGTAAACTCTAAAAATTTTACGTCAAACTCACATTATATTAGTTTAAAATCAAAGGATGCTATTGCCGATTATTTTATGCACAAGTATAAAAAGCGTCCGAATGTAGATTTAAAATATCCAGATGTAAAAGTTCACGTACATATTCATAAAGAATGGTTAACCATTTCGTTAGACTCTTCTGGAGAATCATTACACAAGCGTGGATATCGTAGTGCTACGAATATAGCACCGATTAACGAAGTATTAGCGGCGGGCTTGGTATTACTTTCAGGATATAAAGGGGAAGAGAACTTTATTGATCCGATGTGTGGTTCAGGAACTATTTTAATAGAAGCTGCAATGATTGCGAACCATATTCCTGCAAATATTAATCGCAAACATTTCGCCTTTGAAAATTGGAAGGATTATGATGAAGATTTATACTTTGTTATTCAAGATTCGTTGTTAAAGAAAATACGAAGTTCACATTTTAAAATAATGGGCTTTGATAAGGCGCCATCGGCAGTTAGAAAGGCACAACAAAATATTATTAATGCGAATTTAGAAGAGTTTATTGGTGTACACCATGTAAACTTTTTTAACTCTAAAAAAGAAGTATTTGGTAAAACTACCATTTTATTCAATCCGCCTTATGGAGAACGTTTAAACATTGATGTAGAAGAGTTTTATAAAAAAATAGGAGACACGTTAAAGCATAATTATCCTAACTCAACAGCTTGGTTAATTACATCTGACATACAGGCTTTAAAACATGTAGGATTAAGAACCTCTAGAAGAGTACCGCTTAAAAATGCTGACTTAGATTGTCGCTTTGTAAAGTATGAACTGTATGAAGGTAGTAAAAAGGAGAAAAAGAATTCCTCTTTTAATGATGAGGAAGAATAAAAAACTCCGCTTTTAGCGGAGTTTTTTGTTTGTATCTAAAAAGTGGAATTACTTTTTTAGTAAATATTTATTAAAACTTTTACCATTTATTTTAGTGTATTTTGAGTCAATATCAAAAGCAACTTCCATTCCGGTAATATCGAATTCACCCGATACTTTGGTGTATTTAATATTTAAGTCTTCTTCAAATTTTACATTCCTAAAAGACACACCATCTTTAAATTCGGTATATTTAAAAATAGCACTTTCATTAAAAACCGAATTTTTAAAACTCACAAAACGGTTAAATTTAGCATATTTAAAGGTAGCTGGTTCTTTAAATAGTGTGTTTTGAAAAGTAATATCTCTATTAAATTTAGCATATTTAAAGGTAGAGTCACCTTTAAACTTAGTGTTAGAGAAATTAGCATTTCTTTCAAAATCAGAGTATTTAAACATAGCTTTTTCTTCAAAAGTACAATCCTTAAATGTTACGATATCTTCAAAGTTAGCAACAAAAGTGTATCCGCTTTTTTCATCAGGAATATAAGCTAATACATCATCTCTAAAAACACAATTAATAAAAGATACTTTATCGGTAATTTGTTTTTCTATTGTATTAGTTCCTCCATTGTTCCACCAACTTTTTCTTTTAGGTAATTTTGGTAATGCCTCATTCATAAAAGTAAAATCTAATACTCCTTTAATAGTAGCATTTGAAATCTCTATTGCTTTTCCGTCTTTAACATCTCTCATAATATCTGATGCGTTTACGGTCTTTTGTGCAAATGCAGTTGAAATTGAAAATATAAGAGCAATAATGGTTACTATATTTTTCATGTTTAATGGTTTTATGTTTTATATAATAGACAACCAATGTTTGTTTTTTGTGACACTTATAAAAAAAAACGGTATTTAGTTAACTAAATACCGTTTATAAATATGTTTCGTGGAAAATATTAGTTTACTGAATCGCTTAAACCAGCACCAGCTTTAAACTTAACTACGTTTTTAGCAGCAATTTGAATTTCTTTTCCAGTTTGAGGATTTCTACCAGTTCTAGCAGCTCTCTTAGAAACAGACCAAGTTCCCCATCCTACTAAAGCAACCTTATCACCTTTCTTTAAAGAAGAAGTTACGTTAGAAGTTAAAGAATCTAATGCAGCCTTAGCAGCAGCTTTTGAAATTCCTGCATCAGCAGCCATCGCATCGATTAAATCTGATTTGTTCATAATTTGAATAGATTTTAAAAATTAATTAATATTTTTTGCTTAAATAGCTCAACAAATATAGACGGAATGCGGGATTGTGCAAGATTTGACCTAAAAAAAACACCTTTTTGTTAATAAGTTGCTATGAATTGTTAATAACCACTTGTGTTTTTTTACTGGAATCGTTTAAACCTTATGGATAAAGGGCTACAGGACTTTTGCTTCTTTTTTGAATTGATAACCGTTTAATAAACTCTGAGCGTCCATTAACTTTTTACCAGATATTTTAATTTGATTAATAGTTAAGTAACCACCTATTACTGCTATTTTTAACTCCTTTTTAGAAGTAATAATGCTACCAATGTCAAGGTTATGTGAGGAGGAGTCTTTACTAACCCCGTATATTTTAGCTGAAAGTTCATCATCTCCATTTATAATGGTAGTCCATGCAGCAGGATATGGGTTTAACCCACGAATATGATTATAAATATCATCTAATGGCTTAGACCAATCTATTTTACAATTATGTGGGTATAGTTTTGGAGCAGATTTTTCTTCCAATTCAGGCTGTTTCGTGGTTTTTACCTCACCTTTAGCTATCAAATCTAGCGTCTTAGCTACCAGTTTAGCTCCTAAATGCATTAATCTGTCATGCAGTTCACCAACAATTTCATCTTCTTTAATGGTTACTTCACTTTGTAAGATAATTTCTCCCGTATCAATTTTATCATCAATAAAAAAAGTGGTGACACCTGTTTTGGTTTCACCATTAATAATGGCCCAGTTGATAGGGGCAGCACCACGATATTCTGGCAATAATGAAGCATGTAAGTTAAATGTACCGTATTTGGGCATTGCCCAAACCGATTTAGGTAACATTCTAAAAGCTACTACAACTTGTAAGTTAGCGTTCCATTTTTTTAAATCTTCTTGAAATTCCTCATTTTTTAAATTTTTCGGTTGAAGAACAGGTAAGTTTTGAGACAATGCATACTTTTTTACTGCTGATTGATTAAGCTTACGCCCCCTACCAGCAGGTTTGTCTGCTGCAGTAATAACACCTACCACATTATAATCATTCTCTACCAAATGCTTTAAAATAGTAGCAGCAAAATCAGGAGTTCCCATAAAAACGATGCGTAAATCTCTCATTTATTTTAAAAAGTATTTATTGTTTTTTGTGTGTATTTTTTCTTCAGCAAGAAGCTCTCGCAAAAGTATTAAAATGTTCGCTTCTTTTTCATTTAATAAAGAGCAGATTTCAGGAACTGTTAGGCTTTCTTTGTTTTTGAATAAAGAAACAATCTCTTTTACAGTTATCGTAGGCGATTTCTTTTTATGTAAGCATACATCGCAAACTCCACAATTTTGAGTTTGGTGTTCATCAAAATAAGAGAGAAGTTGCACACTTCTACAAACTGAATTGTTCTTTATAAACTGAAGTAAATCTCTGTTTTTCTGTTTTTTTTGCTTTATATAGTGTTGAATATTTGTAGCAATTCGGTTAATGGTTTTATCATCTTCTCTAGGTTGTAAAAAGAAAAGTTCTGCATTATTTGTCGCTTTGGTATAAACCATTAATTCTTTTTGGGCTAGTTTTTCTAAAGTATCAAATACAAACCAAGAAGTAGTTCCTAGTTTTTTAGCAATATAAAACTCGTCAATTTTTATAGGGTTTTCAAAGACACCGCCATACATACGTAAAATTTGTTGAATAAAGTTTTTAACCTGAGAGTTTTGATTACTATATGATATAACTTGTTTACTTGAAACTAAAAATTGAATAGTAGAGTTTTGTTGAAAGTTATGATTAAGTTCTATTATTCCATTATTATTTAGTATTTGAAGTGTATTAAATGTTTTACTAGGAATAAAATTATATTTATTACAAAATGCTAAAAAATTGAAATCAAAAGCAGTTTCTATCAATTCTCCTTTAGCGATTTGAAAATGTTGATAAAGTTTTTGATGTATAATTTTTATTTCTTCAATTGTTGGTAATGATTTTTCAAGTAGTTCACTACTCAAAGAAATATCGCTATTATTTGTTAATACTACAGCGAAAGATTTTATTCCATCACGTCCGCCACGACCTGCTTGTTGTATATAATTTTCAATAGAAGAAGGTAAGTTGATATGAACAACTACCCTAACATTAGGTTTGTCAATTCCCATACCAAAAGCGTTAGTAGCAACTATAATTGGAGTTTTTTCCGACATCCAGTTTTCAAAAGTCAATTTTTTTTCCACAGAAGAAAGTCCGCCATGATAGAAAGAACTTTTAAAACCTTGGGCATTTAGGTAGTTGCTAATTTCCTTCGTTTTATTACGAGTATTTACATATACAATTGCAGGAGCTTTTGTTTTGGTAAAAATCTGATTGAGTTTACCAAGCTTATCTTCAGTTTTAAAAATTTGATAGGCTAAATTTTTTCTAAAAAAAGATTTTTTAAAAACAGTAGGGTTTTCTAATTCAAGAGAAGAAATGATATCTGAAATTACTTTTTGAGTAGCGGTAGCCGTTAAAGCAATTATCTTAACAGTTGGTTGTAGTTCTTTTAAAATAGTAATGTTTTGATAGGACGGACGAAAATCGTGACCCCACTCAGAAATACAATGTGCCTCATCAATCGCAATGAGGTTAACATTAAGTTGTTTTATTTTTTCTTGAATAAAACGCGATTGTAATCGTTCGGGAGAAATGTACAAAAACTTAGTATTTCCAAATCGGATATTATCAAAAAGTGTAATAATTTCATCTTGCGTACTTCCTGAAGGTATTAAAGTAGCTTTTATGCCTTTATTCATAAGATTAGAAACTTGATCTTGCATTAAGGCAATTAAGGGGGAAATAACAATGCAAACACCTTTGTTAACTAATGCGGGTACTTGAAAGCAAATAGATTTTCCACCTCCTGTAGGGAGTAGAGCAACAATATTGTTGCTTTTTAAAACTTCAGTAATTATTTCCTGTTGAGGAGCTCTAAAAGAAGTATATCCCCAATAATGTTTTAATATTTGTAGTGCTTTATTAGGCATCGTACTTTAACGAGTGTAAAATAAAATCACAACGTTCTTGTACCGATCCAAAAGGAACTTCAATAATATTATACCCAACACCTTCGTAAGCTTCTTTTAAAAAAGTATTAATTTTAACAGATTGCTCAAAAGTTTCGTACCGTTCGTTATCAGATTTGTAAATGTCTTTCCAAGGCGCACAAATAAACACCTTATTGTACAAATATTGAGTGCTTTTTTCTTTAAAAATAGATGGGTAATCAGAACCAAGATAGCTCATATAAGCATGTACATCAGGAATTCCTCTATCAAAGAAAATTATTTCTGCATCACTTTGATGAGCTTCTAGATATTGTTGCTCTCTTCCTTCTAATAGTAATTGGCTAAACAATAAAGGTTGCTCTAAAAAAAGTTGATCAATTCCATCTTTTTGAGCTTTTAGAGTAACTTCTCTTGAAATTTCAGGCATACATTCATATCCACGTTTAATAAATTCTCTTAAAATAGAAGATTTACCAGTACCAGGACCGCCTATTAAAACTATTTTTTGTTGCATGGGTCAAAAATAGCAGTTTCAAGTTATAAATATAATAAATAGTGTAATTTTGTATCCCATCATAAAAATACTCCTAATTTTTTGATGAATTTTATTAAAACAGAAATTATTGAATTATGCAAGATAGAGAAGCTTTTTACATAAAGTTAAAATCACAACTAGAAGATACGACTACATTTCCTGCGAAATATTTATATAAATTTATTGTTCCAACAGATGGTAATCAGGTACAAGAAGTACAAAGTTTATTTGATAATGGGGGGGAGGTTATTAATACAAAAAAATCTAAAACAGGAAAATATGTAAGTGTTTCGATACACTTAACAGTAAAAAGTTCAGACGAAGTTATATCATACTATAAAAAAGCAGAGGATATTAAAGGTATTATTTCGTTGTAGTGTTAGTAAACAGAAATATTTTTTTTAGATACTTATAAATAACTAATTTAAAGTGAAAAAATACATTTTTATACTCATATTATTACTTATCGTTTCATGCGATCTTATAACTCTAAAAACAAAAAAAGTTGAGCATGAAAGACCTATAGCTACTGTGTATAATAAACATTTATACAAGAAAGATATAGTAGGGTTGTTACCCAAGAATCTTCCTTCAAAAGACAGTTTAGTTATTGTAAAAGGCCTTATTAATTCTTGGGCAAAACAAGAATTGTTATATATAAAAGCTGAAGAAAATATATCAGAAGTAAATAGCAAGGAAATTCAAAGTTTAGTTAATGATTACAAAAAAAGTTTATACATTAATGGGTACAAAGAGCGTTTAATAAAACAGCAATTAGATACCATTGTAACAGAAGAGGAAATTATATCGTATTACAACGAGAATAAAGAAAATTTTAAAGTAAGTGAAGAATTACTACAATTTGAATATGTGCATTTTGGTAAAGATTATTTAGATAAAAAAGAAACAATAAAGCAATTTAAATCAGAAAAAGAAGAAGATAAAGAAGATTTAGAAAGACATTTGTTAAACTTTAAATCATATCGTTTACAAGATTCAACTTGGGTTACTTTCGAATATTTAAAGAAAAAAATACCGCCATTACGCGTTGAAACTAAGGAAAATTTGTTAAAAATATCAAAATTCATACAAAAAGAAGATAGTTTAGAAGTATATTTGGTCGCTGTAAAAAATATATTGCCTAAAAATGCAACGGCTCCTTTAAGCTATGTTAGTCCTAGAATAAAGCAAATTATTTTACATAAAAGAAAATTAGAATTAATACGAGATATTGAAAAAACGCTGATAAATGATGCAATTCAAAATAAAAACTTTAAAGAATATTAGTATAGTATTTACGTTGTTTTTAACAGGTTTAACAACGTTAAATGCACAGCAAACAAAAATAGACGGAGTTGCTGTTGTTGTTGGTAAAAACATTGTTTTAGATTCTGATATAGAGAAGTTTAAGCAGGAGGTGGAAGAGAGGAGTGAAGGAAAGATAAAAATATCTAACTGTGAAATGTTAGAAGAATTGATGCAACAAAAATTACTGGCGCATCATGCAGTAATAGACAGTGTTACTGTTACTCAATCTGAAGTAGATAGTAAGGTAGATAGAAGTGTTGCTTTTTTTACTCAAGAATACGGTAGTGAAGAAAAAGCAGTAGCAGCTTATGGATTTAATGATATTGAAGACTTAAAGAAAGAATTAGGAAGAGTTCAAAAAGAAAATATACTTATACAAAAGGAGCAGCAAAAAATTACAGAAAATATTGATGTAACTCCAGAAGAAATTAGAGTGTATTTTAAAGGATTACAAGAGAAAGGTGAACTTCCTGAAATTCCAGCTGAAGTAGAATTACAACAACTAGTATTAAAGGCTGAGCCAGCTAAAGAAGAGGAAGAGCGTATTTTAAATAAGCTGAAAGAAATTAAACAAGAGGTAGAAAATGGAGCGAGCTTTAAACTAAAAGCTATTATTAATTCTGATGACCCTAGTGTAGCTCAAAATGGAGGAAACATGGGGGTTATTACAAAAGAAACAGGTTTTGTAAAAGAATTTAAAGAAGTAGCTTTTTCTTTAGATGAAGGACAAATTTCAGAACCTTTTAAATCTCCTTTTGGATATCATATAGTATATTTAATTAAAATAAGAGGAAACGGTCGTGAAGTGTCTCATATTTTAATGCAACCTGAAATTTCTGATGAGAAATTAAATAAAACAAAAGAAGAAATTGAAAAGATAGTAGCAGATCTTAAAGAAGGAAAAATAACTTTTGAAGAAGCCGTAAAGAAGTATTCTGAAGACGAAGAAACAAGAAATAATGGAGGGCTAATAATAAATCCTTACACTCAAGAAGCTACTTTTGAGTTAACAAGAATGCCACCAGAATTATTTGCAAGAATTAGTGAATTAAATAAGGGAGATTTGTCTGATATTTTTTATGATGAAACACGTGAAGGAGAAAAGATGTATGGAGTTATTTTTATGAAAAATAAAACAGATAATCATACAGCCGACTTAGTTCAAGATTATGTAAGAATGCAAGAATTTGCATTGGCTAAGAAAAAAGAAGAAGAATTAACAAAGTGGACGAAAGAAAAAATACAAGAAACTTACTTAAAGTTAAGTAATGATTACAAGAAATGTACTTTTAAGAAAGATTGGAAAAAAGAAAATAAATAAGAAGTAATAAATTTAGTATATTGTCATTCCCGCGAAAGCGGGAATTTCATTTTATGAAAGGTTATCATTAAATTTATTGAACAGGAAAAACTTTGATTTATGTCTGACGTAACAGCAGTAAACACATTAGTAGAAAAATACAGCCAACTACAACAAGAAATAGGAAAGGTTATAATAGGTCAGCAAGAAGCGGTAAACTATACGTTACTTTCGATTTTTTGTGGAGGACATTCGTTGTTAATTGGAGTGCCAGGATTGGCAAAAACCTTATTAGTAAACACAATTTCTAGCGCATTAGGACTTAACTTTAATAGAATTCAGTTTACTCCAGATTTAATGCCTTCTGATATTTTAGGTAGTGAAATACTAGATGAAACACGTCATTTTAAATTTATAAAAGGACCCATTTTTTCGAATATAATTTTAGCTGATGAGATTAATAGAACTCCACCAAAAACTCAAGCAGCTTTATTAGAAGCAATGCAAGAAAAGTCAGTAACTATTGCAGGGCATCATTACAAGTTAGATTTACCATTTTTTGTATTAGCAACTCAAAACCCTATTGAACAAGAAGGTACATATCCTTTACCAGAAGCTCAATTAGACCGTTTTATGTTTTCAATTAATTTAGAATACCCAAGTTTCGAAGAAGAAGTACAAGTGGTAAAGAACACTACGTCAATAGTAGAACAAAAAGTAAATGCTATTTTTTCTTCAAAAGAAATTATTGAAGTTCAACAATTAATCCGTAAGGTTCCTGTAGCAGATAATGTGGTAGAGTATGCTGTTGGGTTGGTAGGTAAGACACGTCCTAATTCAGATAAAGCAACTAAGTTAATTAAAAAATATATCGATTGGGGAGCAGGACCTAGAGCTTCACAAAACTTAATTTTAGCGGCCAAAGCTTATGCAGCAGTACACGGAAAATACTCACCAGATATAGAAGATGTGCAAGCAGTAGCCATTCCTATTTTATCACACAGAATTGTGAAAAATTACAAAGCAGAAGCAGAAGGAGTTACGATAAAAGAAATTATAAACTCATTATTTTAAAATGATGAAGCTAGTAAGCATCGTTTTTTTTGTGATACTTTTTGTTTCATGTAAACAAGAAGTAGCCAAAACAGTTTCGGAAGAAACAGAAAAGCAAGAAATTTTATCAGTGATGAAGGCACAAGAAGAAGCTTGGTCTAATCACAATTTAGAAGGCTTTATGCAAGGGTATTGGAAAAGTGATTCATTAAAGTTTTACGGACGAAACGGAATTACTTTCGGTTGGCAAAAAACCTTAGATAATTATAAAAAAGGGTATCCAACAAAAGAGCACTCAGGAACATTAACTTTTAAGATTAATGATATTTCTAAAATTACTGAAGGAGCTTATTCAGTTATGGGTGAATATCATTTAAAAAGAACCGTAGGAGACGCTAACGGCGTGTTTATGATCATTTTTAAGAAGATACAAGGCGAATGGAAAATTATCGCTGATACTTCGTGTTAAAATATCACCTGGCAACAAATAAAAAACTATGTAAAATATACTTCCATAACCTCCTGAGCTAAATACATGTAAGTAGGTCTGGAAATACATTAAAATTGTTATAAAAAATATAGTTTCCCTATTTACAACTGAGATAAAACAGAGTTTACATAATTTTGTCCTAAGCATGAGTGAGGGAATTATAAAAAATAAAATGTATAATTTCTGTCTTTTCATAATCTGTAAATTTAAATTATATATTATGCTAAAAGAAATTAACAAATTAGGAAAAACTCTGACTAGATTAGAACAAAAAAAAGTGTTTGGAGGAGGTGATATTCAGTGTTCATGTTACACTGATACAGGAAATGCACAAGGATCAGAGGCGAGTTGTGAATCTTGCTTTAGTTACTGTAAGAAAACTTATGGGGATCAATTGACCTCATCATGGTGTTTTGGTGGTTAATTATGATTGAATAATATAGGGGGAATATTTTCCCCTATTCTAAAATTAAGAGTTTCATGAAATTAATAAAAGGTATCTTTTTTTTTATATTATTAGTTTTTGTAGGATGTTCTAAACAAAGAACTGAATCAAATAATTCAATTACTCAAATAGAAGAAAATAATGTAAAACAGAAAAAAGGAAAGGTAATTATCATGGGGAAAACGGATGATATAGATGCATTTAAGTACTTCAATGTGTATAATCATTCTTCACTCTCTATTAGTATGAAAAATTATTATAAAGATATAAAAGTAATTAAAGACTCTTTATTTTTAGTTATTGATTCAATAACTAATTCACAACTTATTAATATACATGCATCTAGTTCAAAATCATCATATGATGGACAATTATTTGTAAGTCCAAACGATACAGTAGTTTTTGAAATTAAAAATAAAAAACTAAAATTCATTGGAAAAAAAGCTAATCAAAATAACTTCTATGCTAGTCTGTTTGATTCAATTCCTAAATACAATAACTATTCATACAATGGAGATATACATGATTATAAACAAAACGTCGACTTATTCTATAATAAAAAACTAAATTTTTTAAATCAATATGTTAAAGATAAAGGAATCAATTCTGCTTCTTTTATAAGTATGGTTAAGCTAGATTTAAAATATCAGCGTCTATACGAATTGATTAAACCCAAAGAGAATGGATTAATTCCAATTGTTCAAAATGAGTATAATAACAAAGAAGAAATATTTGATTTTGAAACTTATTTTGGAAATATAAATATTGATGACTATAAAAATGAAGATCATTTAAAACTTCTCTCTTTTAGAAGTGCTTTATTCTCGCTTGTTAAAAATTATTATGAATATTCAGATCACACTAATTATTCAATAGAAAAACTTGAAGCTGAAAGAGAGTTTATAGAAAAAAACTTTAAAGGTAAAATTAAGGAATTTCTTATCACAAGTTTAATTTTTAATTATAATAAGAAAGGATTTGGTCGAAGTATTAATAGTGTTTCTTATTTTAAGAAGTTTATTAATAAATTTGAAAAAGAATATCCTGAATCTTCTTCTAAAGAGGATATACAAATAATAAAAGATGAATTAGCTTTGTATAATTTTGAATTATCAGACTTACCTCTAGATGCTAAATTTGTTAATAATTTTGGTGACACATTAACTCTAAGGAAAATTTTTGCACGCTCTACCAAAAGAATAAAAGTTGTAGATTTTTGGGCGAGTTGGTGTTCTCCCTGCATATCAGAAATAATGGATGACAAATCTTTTAAAGATAGACTTTTAGTTGAAAATAATGTTGAATGGATTTATCTTTCTATTGATGAAAACTATCAAAAATGGATAGAAAAGAATAAAAAAATGAAACATGTTTTAAATTTTAACAACTCTTTTTTTCTTTTGAAAGGAAACAAATCCTCTTTAGCTAAGTCCTTAAAGGTTAGTTGGATTCCAAGGTATGTTATTTTTAATCAAGAAGACAAAATAGTTTTAAATAATGCACCTAGACCTTCTGATAAAGAAAATTTTGAAAGGATTATTGATAATATAAGTAATAATAGCTTAAACTAATATAAGTTAAAGTGTAAGCTTCCCCTTTTTAGGACACCTTAAAATTCGACAAATAATTATTATTTAGGTCAGATTTGATGAAGAATTTAAATTCTTCATCAAATCTAGGCATATATTCTTTAGGTGATTTGTTACCTAAGGATTGGTGTGGATG
>NZ_CAZEQR010000019.1:0-29249 GCF_964513795.1 Tenacibaculum sediminilitoris
AAAGACCACATTTAAGTCTTAACATGAAAACACCTAACTTTGTACATAACAAAAAAACCAGAGAAGTTAACTTCTCTGGTTCAATATAATTTTTTAAATAACTGTCAACCTATTTTAGGACGACTCAGTTATTTTTTAAATTACTTGTCTTCCTCTTCAATTATTTCCTCCTCGTTATTATTTTCTTCCTTTTTACTTCCCATTAAATCGTTTACACGCTTAATATTTTCATAAAAAGCATCAGCATTAGGGTTGGAAGGATCCATTTTTCCATAAGCTGCTTTGTAGTAAAAATCAGCTTTCTCGTAATCTTTCCCTAACTCATAATACTTGCCAATATAAAAATCACCCATATGAGAATCAGGGTATTTAATCATTACAAAATCACCTAAAACTCTAAGGTAATCACCATCTTGTCTGTCAATTACGATATCTTCAATAACAAAAATGTCGTCTAAACGAACATTTAAGTTAGAGCCATATAAGTACTGAATATCTAAATATTTTTTCTCAACATATTTTATAGCATCTAAAGGAGCTAAATCTTTAACGTTAGTTTCATATTCTTCTTTGGTAATTTTAGAGTATAAACTAAACATTTTCGTAAATGCTCGAGGAATAGTTTCTCCTATCATAGCTAAATAGCTAGGAGAATTTTCAAACTCATCAAAAGTAATGTTTAGATTTTTAGCATCAAATGAAGTTAATAAAGTTCTTATTTCACTAAAATAATCATATTGTTTATGATTTATATATTTTTTGTTGTTACTAGTGTATAAAAAATAAGTGTTATCAATTGACCCTAATCTATTTAAGGAATACGACTCTATAATTGCTGGAGCAAACTGAGGAAAATCGGGAGTAATACAAATATATGAGTTAAAAATAGGTTGCTCATCTTTTAAATAATGAGTAATAAAGTTAGCTCCTTTTCCTTCACCAACAATAGTCATAAAAGGAGAAGTTTTAAAGTTCCCTTCCATAAAAGGAATTAATTCATGTTTAATAAAGTTAAAAAAATGTACACCTGAACTTGTAAGCGCATTATTTGCAGGTATTATTGAAACATCTTTTCCATAAGTATTTTTCATGTCAATCCCTACAACAATTTGTCTCGGAGCTTTGTCAACATTAGCATAAAGTTTAGCGTTTCCTACATATAAATCAAATAAATATTCATCACCTAAAACAATAGCTAAAGGGTAATTAGTAGTTTCATCTATATCGTAACCTTTAGGAAGGTATATCTTAACATTTCTATCCTTTCCCAATTCTTTTGAATTGATTTTTTGAGTAACGACTTTTTGAGAAAAAAGACTAGTGCTAATTAGTAAAATTAAGAATAAATATACTTGTTTCATATTAGGGTAATTTATATCGTTCAAATATAGAAAAGAAAAATAAAGTTATTATATTATTTTTGTATAACTAAATAACGACAATATATAAAAATTATGATACAACCAGATTGGAAAGTTGCTAAAGAGTATGAAGACATTACGTATAAGAAATCGCATAATGTAGCGAGAATAGCATTTAATAGACCAAATGTACGCAATGCATTTCGTCCAAAAACTACTTCTGAGTTATTAGATGCTTTTCAAGATGCGCATGAAGACACTAACATAGGTGTTGTATTATTATCTGCTGAAGGGCCGTCAACAAAAGATGGAATTTGGAGTTTTTGTTCAGGAGGAGATCAAAATGCAAGAGGTCATCAAGGGTATGTAGGAGATGATGGTTACCATAGACTGAATATTTTAGAAGTTCAACGTTTAATCCGTTTTATGCCTAAAGCAGTAATTTGTGTAGTTCCAGGTTGGGCAGTAGGTGGCGGACATAGTTTACATGTAACTTGCGATTTAACTTTAGCAAGTAAAGAAAATGCTATTTTTAAGCAAACAGATGCTGATGTAACATCGTTTGATGCAGGGTATGGTTCAGCATATTTAGCAAAAATGGTTGGGCAAAAGAAAGCAAGAGAAATCTTTTTCTTAGGAAGAAATTATTCAGCACAAGAAGCTTATGAAATGGGAATGGTAAATGCAGTGATACCTCATGACGAGTTAGAGCAAACAGCTTTTGAATGGGCGCAAGAAATTTTAGAAAAATCACCAACCTCTATAAAAATGTTAAAGTTTGCAATGAACTTAACAGATGATGGAATGGTAGGGCAACAAGTATTTGCAGGAGAAGTAACTCGTTTAGCATATATGACTGATGAAGCTAAAGAAGGACGTGATGCGTTTCTAGAAAAACGTAAGCCGAACTTTCCAAAAACTTGGATACCTTAATCAGTTATCAGCTGAGAGTTTAGAACAAAAACGAGAAATCTCCATGTCAAACGTAAAACAAATCAACATTGAAAATAATTTGTATAGGGCGTAACTACGCAAAGCATATAGAAGAATTAGCCAATGAGAGACCTAAAAATCCAGTGGTTTTTTTAAAGCCAGATTCAGCTATTCTTCCCAAAAAAATGCCTTTTTTTATACCACCTTTCTCTAATGATATTCATTATGAGGTAGAGGTATTGGTAAAAATAAATAAAGTAGGAAAACATATTTCTCCAAAATTTGCCCATAAATATTACGATACTGTAGGGTTAGGAATTGATTTTACAGCACGTGATATACAAGCGCAGTGTAAAGAAAAAGGATTACCTTGGGAAAAAGCAAAAGCCTTTGATGGAAGCGCTATTATAGGAGAGTTTTTTTCAAAAGAAGAGTTTGACTTAGAAAACTTATCATTTCAATTACAGAAGAACGATGAAGTCGTACAAGATGGAAATACATCTAATATGTTGTGGAAAATTGATGAATTGATTAGTTATGTGTCACAATATTTTACCTTAAAAAAAGGAGATATCATTTTTACAGGAACTCCTGCAGGAGTAGGAAGCGTAGTAGAAAATGACATTTTAACAGGAACTATTGAAGGAAAGCAAGCCTTTCAAATTAAAGTAAAATAAAATTCATCCCGCTTCGGCGGGAATCTTTTTTAGATATGTAAATGAACGCAGAAATTATAACAATAGGAGATGAAATTCTTATCGGACAAATCGTAGATACCAATTCTCAATGGATTGGTCAAGAATTAAATAAAATAGGAGTTTCAGTCTACCAAATATCATCAATACAAGATGAAGAACAGCACATTTTAAAAGCTTTAAAAGAAGCCGAAAGTAGAGCGGATATTGTCATTATTACAGGAGGGTTAGGGCCTACCAAAGACGATATTACTAAAAAAACGATTGCTGAATATTTTCAAGATGAAAAGGTTGTTGAATACCCAGAAGTGATTGATAATATTAAATTTTTATTCAAAAAAGTAAATCACCCGTTTAACGAAGTTCAGAAATATCAAGCACAGCTTCCTTCAAAGGCGAATTTATTAATGAATCGTTTAGGAACTGCACCCGGAATGTGGTTTTATGAAAATGATACAGTTTTTGTGTCGCTACCAGGAGTACCTTATGAAATGAAAGGTTTGATGAAAGGAGAGGTGTTGCCAAAACTTCAATCTACTTTTAAATTACCATTCATTTTGCATAGAACCATTATGACTGTCGGTACAGGTGAAACAATTATTGCTGAAAGAATTTCAGAATGGGAAGATAATTTACCAGATTTTATAAAACTAGCATATTTACCATCTTACGGAAGTGTCCGTTTGCGTTTGTCAGCAAAAGGAAATGATGAAGAGGTCTTGGCAAAAGAGATGGATAAGCAAGTTGCAGCATTATACAACCTAATTTCTGAGATTATTGTTGGAGATGACAATGAGACTTCATTAGAGAAAGAAGTAGGTAAGCTGTTAAAAAAATATAAGAAAACTGTTGCTACTGCTGAAAGTTTAACAGGAGGAAAAATAGCATCAACCATCGTTTCTGTTCCAGGTGCATCTTCATATTTTATGGGTGGATTTATAACGTATACAGCAGCTTTAAAACAGCAATTATTGGGGGTTTCTAAAGAAACAATAAATGAGTTTACCGTAGTAAGTAAAGAAGTTGCAATGGAAATGGCAAAAGGATGCCTTGAAAAAATACAAACAGATTATGCCATTGCAGTTACAGGAAACGCAGGACCAACGACTGATCACAATGATAAAAGTGTAGGTTTAGTATATATTGCAATAGCTAGTAAAGAAGGTATAGTTGTACATGAGTTTAATTTTGGGCAGCCAAGAGAAAAAGTTATTAATAGAACAGTAACTAAATCTTTAGAACTTTTACAAAGAATTATATTAAAATAATTAGTAATTTTGCACCCGTTACGCTTCCAAGTAGGTTAGATGCTGAACCTAGTTTTGAAAAGATTAAAATAATTAGAAATTTAATCGAGAATATTTTTGTGCTATAAATTAAATTGCATAAATTTGCACCTCGTTTAGAAATAACACTAAAAACTGTCAAGAAGATGTCTAGAGTTTGTGAATTAACAGGAAAAAAAGCGATGGTAGGGAACAACGTATCTCACGCTTTAAATAGAACTAAAAGAAGATTTAACGCTAATTTAATGAATAAGCGTTTCTATATTCCAGAAGAAGATAAATGGATTACTTTAAAAGTATCTGCTTCTGCATTAAAAAATATTAATAAAAAAGGAATCTCTGCTGTTATAAAAGAAGCAAGAGAGAACGGTTTTTTAACTAAGTAATTCCTTACTAGATAAAATTTTAGAGAGATGGCAAAAAAAGGAAATAGAGTTCAAGTAATTTTAGAGTGTACTGAGCACAAAGCTTCTGGTCAACCAGGAACTTCTCGTTATATTACAACAAAGAACAAAAAGAATACTCCTGATAGAATGGAATTAAAGAAATTTAATCCAATCTTAAAGAAGATGACAGTTCATAAAGAAATTAAATAATAAGCTACGGCGTAAACTTTAATATAAAATGGCAAAGAAATCAGTAGCATCGTTACAAACAGGTTCTAAAAGATTAACCAAAGCTATCAAAATGGTAAAATCTCCTAAGTCTGGAGCTTACACTTTTGTTGAAGCTATTATGGATCCAGCACAAGTAAACGACTTTTTAGCAAAAAAGTAATTCTTGTATACAGTTTAAAGAAAAGCTACTTTCATTAGAGAGTAGCTTTTTTTATATTTACAGATTGGCATTAATATAAGTTAGGCACAACTCTATCAGGTTGGGCTTTTGGCAGTGTAACTTTCTGAAGTATCAGTAGAGCTTCAATGAGTGCCTCAATTCCTAACGCAAAAGTAGATGTATAATGACAATTTGACCGTATCAATAAAACGGTATAGTTTTTAACCTATATAAGCGATTATAAAATTTAACCATGAGTTTTTTTAAAAACATCTTCTCAAAAGAGAAAAAAGAAACCTTAGATAAAGGGTTAGAAAAAACCAAATCAAGTTTTTTCTCTAAATTATCAAAAGTAGTTGCTGGAAAAGCAAAAGTTGATGATGATGTGTTGGATAATTTAGAAGAAGTATTAGTGTCGTCTGATGTAGGAGTAGAAACGACCCTTAAAATTATTGATAGAATCGAAGAACGAGTTTCACGCGATAAATATTTGGGGACTGATGAGTTAAACCAAATTTTGCGTGAAGAAATAGCAGGTTTACTGTCAGAAACAAATACAGGAGATGAAACCGACTTTACGATTCCTGCTAATAAAAAACCATATGTGTTAATGGTAGTAGGAGTGAATGGAGTAGGAAAAACAACTACGATTGGTAAGTTAGCTTCACAGTTTAAAAAGAAAGGTTTAAAGGTAGTGTTAGGAGCAGCTGACACATTTAGAGCAGCAGCGATAGATCAGTTGCAAGTTTGGGCAGATAGAACTGATGTGCCAATTGTACGTCAAGAAATGGGGTCTGATCCTGCTTCCGTAGCCTTTGATACTGTAGAATCAGGGGTTAACCAAAATGCTGATGTAATTATTATTGATACAGCAGGACGTTTACACAATAAGGTTAACTTAATGAATGAGTTGACAAAGATTAAGCGAGTAATGCAAAAAATAATTCCAGATGCACCACACGACGTATTATTAGTGTTAGATGGTTCTACTGGTCAAAATGCTTTTGAACAAGCAAAGCAATTTACAAAAGCAACCGAGGTAACTTCATTAGCAGTAACTAAATTAGATGGCACAGCCAAAGGAGGAGTGGTTATTGGTATTTCTGATCAATTTCAAATTCCTGTAAAATATATTGGAGTAGGAGAAGGTATTGATGATTTACAAGTGTTCAACAAACACGAATTTGTAGATTCGTTTTTTAAATAGTAAATACTATTCCTGCATAGGTAGGAATCTCAGTATAAATAAAAAACTCTCATTTAGGGAGTTTTTTTATGTTTATAATTTATAGGTTCTATAAAAGAAAAGTAAAAATTAGTTATGAGTACCTATTAATGATATAATTCCGTCAGAAAGTGTTCCTCTCCAATTTACATAACTATGTCCACCTTTAAACTCACGATAATCTACTTTATAACCTTTTAACTCCAATATATCTCTGAATTGTCTGTTCATTCCAAGCATGGATGCACCTGCGTCATAAAGTCCAACATCCATATAAAAATTTACAGGTAATAATTTACTTTTTTTATAAGCATCTATAAGTTTCCCATTTTCTTTAGGGTATATCCAGTGATTCTCATTCTTTGTTCCTTTGATCCAATAAGAACCAGATTGTGAAAGTACATTTCCTATAGCATTGGAATGTTTTAATGCTATATAGCTAGCAGCAAAACCTCCTCTACTTGAACCTGCTAAAACAACTTTGCTTGCTTGAGGATATATATTATACTTAGAGCGAGCCCAAGGAATAAGTTCTTTTGCTATAAAATCACCAAACTTTTCATTTATTAAATCTTTGCCTCTTTTCCCCATTGACCATACTAAAACGGTAACAGTTGGAGTAATTTTATTATCTGCCATTAAGTTGTCTATTATTGTTGGAGTTGGTATTCTAAACCTTCTGTTAGGTCTTCCTCCATAAGCCTCTCCATCAAAAACAATGAGTAAATTATGAGGTGTATTGGAGTTGTAATTAGCAGGAGTATGAACAGAAATTTTTCGCTCTTCTTTTAAAATATCACTGAATAGTGAAGTAGGAAAAAGTTTACCTTTGGCTACACCTTCTTTTTCAGAAATATAAATTTGTCTTGGAGCTTTGGGCATTTCTACAGTCCCGTCATAAGCATGTTCAACACTTCTTGATTCAATTTCATTATAAGGGCCTGCTTTATCTAAGTTAAAATAATTGAACCCATAAT
This sequence comes from Tenacibaculum sediminilitoris, assembly GCF_964513795.1. Classification (NCBI taxonomy): domain Bacteria; kingdom Pseudomonadati; phylum Bacteroidota; class Flavobacteriia; order Flavobacteriales; family Flavobacteriaceae; genus Tenacibaculum; species Tenacibaculum sediminilitoris. The sequence goes on from NZ_CAZEQR010000019.1 coordinate 7,255, forward strand.
TAAAACGAGCGTCTTTAGGAACTCGTTGAGTAACAAAAAATAATTTAGTATTGGTTAATTTTTGAAAACGTAAACCTAAAAAATCAGGTCCGCCACTTAACATTACATATTCCGTATTTTTATGAGGAACGCAAAAATAAGTGACTAACATTTCTTTGTTATTCCCTACAATAGGTTCAATAATATGTTTTTCTTTATGATTTGAGATAAAATCATCAATAGCATTATCATTGGTTAATGAAGATTCCCATAAGTTGTACAAGGTCTTAGTTGGAAGCTCTTTTTTAGCTATTCGTTTCATATTGTCCTTTAAGCTCAATATTTGCTGAATTTGTAAAGTATAGCTTCCCTTGGTAGAATTTTTATCTAGCGAATGAACAACTAGTTTGTACACCCCAAATTTGTTTGCTGTTAAATCGATGGGTTCTATGCCATTTTTTCCATTTGGACTATCAATCTGTTTTAAAAATACGTCGTCTGGATTGTAAATATCGATAACAAGATCTATCTCTTTTTGAATTAACTCCCCAATAATGGCCATACCATTTTCTAACTTGAAAGTATAAGTATGTTTTTCTGAAGGCGAAATAGTTTTATTGATTTCTTTTCCAGTAATTAAGCTTTTTTCAAGTTTAGCTTGGGCATACATAGCAGTACTACTATAAAAAAGAAAGAAAAAGGATAGAGCAATTTTTAATAAAATATTCATTTTAGGTTTTAGTCTAAGTTAATACAAGTAACAAAAGTTTTAAATCTTTTATTTAAATAATTGTTTTGTGAGCAAGTTATTGAAAACAAGACTAAAAGCCAAACTAGTCTTAAAGGATGAGTAAAAAACATAGATAAAAAAATAAAAAAACTCCCAATTTGGGAGTTTTTATTTTTAAACTGTTTCAATAACCTTATCAAAAGCTAATCTCGATTTAGGTTTTCTGTCTGGTTGATTAAAATCTTCGTTGTCTCTATAACCAATAGCCACAGCAACGAGGGTAGCATATTCTTTGTTATTTAAAATTTTATCGTAATTCGCAGGTTCAATTCCCTCCATTGGAGTAGCATCAATTCCCATTTCTGCACAGGCACTTAAAAATATTCCTAATGCTAAATATACTTGTTTGTTAAACCATGCCTTAATTTCTTCTTCAGGTTTTGGTTTTATAAACTCCTTATAATATCCTACAGCCCCTTCTGGTAATTCTTCTTCAATTTGTTTTTCAAATAAAGTTATGTTATTAATACGGTTGAAAACTACAATAGTATCACTCTCAAGAACCTTATTAGTATTTAACCAAGATACTTCTGAAAGTTGTTTTTTAGTATCTGAGTCAGAAACAAAAATAAATTTCCATGGTTGACTATTTATTGACGATGGACTTAACTGTAAAATCTGTTGTAACTCTTTCAATTTTTCAGATTCAATTTTTTTCGAAGCATCGTAATTTTTAGTTGTATAACGTTGCTGCATTAATCTTATAAAGCTCATATTGTGTTTTTTAAATTAAACTATAAAAATTATAGTAGCAAAAGTAAGTATAGTGTTTTATCTTTGCAATAACGGTCAAAAAGGATAGTATAAATTATGGAAACACAAACATCCAAAACATTAAAATTTAAAGGAAGAGAGTTTCCTTGCTGTACAAGTCTTACTATGGGAGTCATTGGAGGAAAATGGAAAACAGTAATTCTTTTTCATTTAATAAAAGGAACGCTTCGCTACAGTGAGTTAAGAAAAGAAATTCCAATGGTTACAGAACGAACTTTAAGTTTACAATTGAAAGCCTTGGAAGAAGACGGAGTCATTAAAAGAAAGGTGTATACATCAAAACCACCTTTAAAAGTAGCATATTCTTTAACTGATTTAGGACAAAGTTTAATTCCTATAATTCAGTCTATCGCAGACTGGGGAGATTTTGCTGTAAAAAATCATTCCAAATAATAGTGCCTGCGCGTGATTAGCTATTAGAGTTTAGACAGCAGGGTAGTTTTGTTATGCTAAAAGAAGCTTTTCAATTTTTATAATTACATTTGAGTATCAAATATTTGACCAATGAGAAAAGCAATATTTTTATTATTAACTGTTCTATTTATAAGTGCATGTAAGCAAAAAGCTGTAAAGGTATATTTTAAAACCTATGATGAATCATCAGAAATACAAAAACAGCAAGATCACGAGAAAAAGAGAATGCAGTTTAAACTACTTCAATCTAAATATTTAGATTTAAATAAAGAGTTTGCACCTTTTGAAAAGGAATTATCAAATTTTTCTGAAGAGCAATATAATGAGTTAAAACCATTGGTGTTAGAAAAAAATATTCCGTCTATTCAAAAGAGCATTGCAGAAAAGAAACTTAGCTACGAAAAATTAACTTTGTTTTACTTGTATAGAATACGAAAGTTTGAAAGTGATAGCACAAAGTATTTGAATGCAATTATATCTTTAAACCCAAAGGTGTTAGAAGAAGCAAGAGCGAAAGATAAAGAATCAAAAGAAGTAAATGAATTCTCCTTGAATGGAATTCCAATTTTGATAAAGGATAATATTGATGTAGCTAGAATGATAACTACAGCAGGAGCCGTAGCTTTGAAAGAAAACTCAATTGACAAGGATGCTTTTATTGTCAAAAAATTAAGAGAAGCAGGAGCGTTAATTTTAGGAAAAGTAAACTTGAGTGAGTGGGCGTACTTCTTTTGTGAAGATTGTCCGTTAGGGTATAGTGCAACTGGGGGGCAAACCTTAAATCCTTACGGAAGAAAGGTTTTTGAAACTGGAGGTTCTAGCTCAGGTAGTGGAGTGTCAGTTGCTGCAAATTATGCAGTGGCTGCTGTGGGTACAGAAACAGCAGGTTCTATAACATCACCTTCTAGCCAAAACTCGGTGGTTGGATTAAAACCAACGATTGGTGTTTTAAGTCGATCAGGAATTGTTCCGATTTCAAGTACATTAGATACACCAGGACCGATGACTAAAAGCATTGTAGATAATGCTATTTTATTTGAAGCAATGCTAGGGAAAGATAATGAAGATACTGCTTCTTTAGAAAATGAAGATTTTAACCCTAACGAATTACTTAATAACAACTATTCAGTTCAAGGAAAAAGAATAGGGGTACTAAAACCTATATTAACAGATTCTATTTATAAAGCAAGTGTAGAAAAGTTACAAGAAGCTGGTGCAGAAATTATCGAGATAACACCACCAGAAATATCGTTTGATGGTTTTTTAACACTCTTAAATATAGATATGAAACACGATTTACCGAAGTATCTATCTACCTATGGAAACAAAAAACTAACAGTAAAAGATATAGAAGACGTGGTTGAGTTTAATAAAAAAGATTCTATTAAAAGAGCACCTTATGGACAACAATTATTTGAAGGGATATTAAAAGATACTACCAGTTTGACTCAATTAGAGGTAGTAAAAGACAGCTTAAGTTTTAATGGAAAAAAGTTTTTAAAAGATTTAATAGAACAAAATTTAGATGCTATTGTATCAATAAACAATTATCATTCAGGAATTGCTGCTGTAGCAAAATACCCAACCTTAACAGTTCCTATGGGATATAAAGAATCAGGAGAACCTATTAGTTTAACTTTTATAGGGAAACCTTTTACTGAAAAAGAGTTATTACAATTAGGGTATGTATTTGAGCTATTAACGAAAGCAAGAAAGTTACCTGCTTATTACCTGTAGTGAAAATAGATTACCTAGTATAAACAATAACACAAAAACTCCCATTTTGGGAGTTTTTGTGTTATTGTTTAATTTTAATTCTCTAATTTATATTTTCCAATATAACCAGATACATCTCCACCAAGATAAAGATATCCATGATGTTCTTCAACAGAACTAGCTTCAGATACAACTTTACCCGTGGTGTCATAATAAGTTTTTAAGATCTCCCCATTACTACTCAAATGCATTATCATTCCATAAGGAGCTACTTTAGGTTGTAAAAATAGTGGGAGACCATAAACTAACTTTTTTACAAGTGGTTTAGAATGTATTTCATCTAAAGAAGGATCTCTTTTAGTTGAGAAACCAAGCCAAAAGCTACCATCAGACCTTCTAGAAACTCCATTAGGAAAACCAGGTAGATTGTCTAGAAAAATATCTGTTGTCCCTTTATTACACCCTTTTAACCAGTATCTAAGGATTCTGTATTTCGCTAGATCTACCATTAAAACAAAATCATCATTTTGAGAAACCGCAACACCGTTTCCAAAATAAGTACCATCTATAAGTGTTTTAATTTGCTTGTTCTTAGGATTGTAACTATAAAGACCTCCATCGGGTTTCGCTTCCATTAAAAGTTTCCAAACATGTGTTCTACTAAAAGGTATTTTAGAAGAAGTATTGGTGAAATAAATAACTCCATCAGAAGCAATGTCTACATCATTTGGGATTAAAAACTTATTTCCTTTTTCATCTTCACTAGCTAAGGTTGTTATTTTTCCTTTTTTATTTACACTAATTAAACCTCTTTCTAAATCGCAAGCAATAAGGTTTTGATTACTATCAAAATGTAGACCAGCAACCCATGATTCCGTATTACAAAAGACAGAAACTTTTCCTGATGAATCAATCTTTAAAATTCGACCATCAGAAAAGTCTGTTTCAGAAATATGAACTCCACAATATATATTTCCCTCATTATCTACTGCAATGTCCTCAGGACCATACCAACCGTCTAAATTGATGTGTTTGGTGGAACTTAGTAGTTCATTTTCAAGGAGCACACCTTCTAATTTTGGAGGAGCTGCTGGAGACCAAGCTTCAGGGCTAATTGAACAAGATTTAAATGTAACACTAGCTATAAAAATAGCCAAGCATAAGAGAATAGCATATTTTGCTATCGATACGATTTTCATTGTATTTATTTTATAATTTATAAGGACAAAGAAAATGAGAGGAAACTATTTTTATCTTGACAAATGTTAGGAAATGACAACTTCTTTTCGAATTCTACTGAGTGATTCAGCAGCTATACCAAGAAAGCTAGCGATTTGGTATTGAGGAGCTCTTAAAACAATTTTTTTATCGTAGTTCTTTATAAAATCTAAATACTTTTTCTTAGCGGATTTTGTTTGCATAGTTAAAGCTCTTTGTTGTGCACAAAGATGATTTCTCTCTGCTAAGATTCTTCCAAACTTCTCAAAATTGGGAGATTCTTTATACAATTGGGTTAAACTTTTAAAAGATATTTTATATACAATACTATCTTCAATGGTTTCTAAAAATTCGTGAGAAGGGGTTTGGTATATAAAACTATCAAAAACTGTTATAAACTGTTTGTCACAAGCAAAGTAGGTAGTAAACTCTTTATCTTCTATATTTTTAAATGTTCTAAAAAAACCAGATGCTATAAAGTATAAATCCTTAGTGGTCTTTCCTTCTTCGATTACTAATGTTTTTGCTTTGTATTCTTTTCTTTCTAACTGATTGTAAAATGTTTGAAACTCATCTTCTGTGAGTCCGATTAAATCCTGTAGCAATTTTTTAAGTTCAGTCATTGTTTAGGTAAGGATTAGTTTAGTTCTTTAAACTCATAAATTTACTAATAGCGAAGTTATCTAAAACAAGCCTAAGAATCAAACTAATTTTTAAGGGTTTAAAGCAAAAAAAGATCAATTAAAACGTATCTTTGTACCCCAAAATTTTGATATGCGTACCAAAACAACAAAACAAAACAAAATTAATGTAGTTACTTTAGGTTGCTCAAAAAACGTTTACGATAGTGAAGTGTTAATGGGGCAGTTAAAAGCCAATGGTAAAGACGTGGTCCATGAAGATGAAAATGATGATGGTAATATTGTAGTGATTAATACGTGTGGTTTTATAGGTAAAGCCAAAGAAGAAAGTGTAGACACTATTTTACATTATGCGCAACGTAAAGAAGCGGGTGAAGTTGATAAGGTTTATGTTACAGGTTGTTTAAGTGAGCGCTACAAGCCAGATTTAGAAGCTGAAATTACGAATGTAGATCAGTACTTTGGCACACACGATTTGCCAAACTTATTAAAAGTTTTAGAAGCAGATTATAAGCATGAGTTAATCGGTGAACGTTTAACAACCACTCCGCAACATTATGCTTATTTAAAAATAGCCGAAGGTTGTGATCGTCCGTGTTCGTTTTGTGCTATTCCACTAATGCGTGGTAAACATGTTTCTACCCCAATTGAAAATTTGATTACTGAAGCGACCAAGTTAGCTGAAAAAGGGATTAAAGAAATCATGTTAATAGCACAAGATTTAACCTATTACGGATTAGATATTTATAAAAAACGTGCGTTGGCAGATTTACTGCAAGAATTGGTAAAAGTTGATGGTATAGAGTGGATTCGTTTGCATTATGCATTCCCAACAGGTTTTCCAATGGATGTATTAGAAGTAATGAAAAACGAGCCAAAGGTTTGTAATTATTTAGATATTCCGTTACAGCATATCAACACTGAGATTTTAAAATCGATGAAACGTGGTACTACGCATGAAAAAACCACTGCGTTAATTCACAAATTCCGTGAAGCAGTGCCAAATATGGCAATTCGTACAACATTAATTGTTGGGTATCCTGGAGAAACCGAAGAGCAATTTCAAGAGTTAAAAGATTGGGTAGAAGAAATGCGTTTTGAACGTTTAGGAGCTTTTGAATATTCGCACGAAGAGAATACTGGAGCTTATGTTTTAGAAGACGATGTGTCTGCTGATGTTAAGTTTAGACGTGTAAACGAAATCATGGAAGTACAATCGCAAATTTCTTGGGAGTTGAATCAAGAAAAAATAGGAAAGACTTTCAAATGTTTATTTGATAGAAAAGACGGAGAGTATTACTACGGACGTACCGAGTTTGATTCACCAGATGTGGATAATGATGTAATTGTTGATGCACGTCAACATTATATTAAACTAGGAGAGTTTATTGATATTGAAATTTTTGAAGCAGGTGATTTTGACTTACATGGAAAGCCTGTAGTAAAACAAGAAAGACCAGTTCCTTTAAATCAAAAGAGGAAATAAATTTTAATTAGAACCTGCTTTTAAGCAGGTTTTTTTATGCACCTTTGAACGTATTTAAGAAATAATTAAAATGGAAAAATTAATTAAATTTATTAATAGATATGTAACCCTTGAAAAAGAAAATTTGGATGTTATTTTGCCTTTTTTTAAGAGAAATATATTGTTAAAAGATAAATTTATAATAAAAAAAGAACAAGTAGTAACTGATTATTATTTTATAGCTTCAGGCGGACTTATCATTTACGATATAAAAGATGAAATCCAGTTTACAAGGTATTTTGCTTTTGAAAATGAATTTATCGGAGATATATCAAAAATTAGAAATAGAGGACGCTCAGATTCTTATATTAAGGCTATTGAAGATACTGAATTGTATAGTATTTCCTATAAAGACATGGAAACCTTGTACGATCGTTTCCCTCTTTGGCAGAAGTTTGGAAGACTCATATGGGAAGATTCTTTTGCAAGTGTATTATATGGAATTCACAATTTTCAATCTTTAACAGCAAAAGAGCGCTATTTAGATCTATTAAAGCGTTCAGATTTAATATTTAGAGTTCCATTAAAAGACCTTTCTTTGTTTTTAGGGGTAACCCCGCAATCGCTTAGTAGAATAAGAAAAGAAATAAGCATAGCAAAAGAATAATTATAGATAGGGTAGGTGTTAATTAACATTTGGTAATTTCATGAGACCTAAATCTAGCAATATTTGTATTGAATTTAATCAATACAAATTATGTTTAGAAAAAAAATAGTAATCATAGCAGTATTTCTTCTTGGTAAAACTTACGGGCAAGTAACCGGAGATGTATTTGTTTTAAACAGAGATAGAGACCTTTTTTATGCTCACTATACGCCAGATATAAGTGACAATTCTTCATTTGACTATCAAAGATTGAGTGGTAAACTTGGTTTTACACCTATATTCTTTAACAAATTAGCTTTTTACAATACTATTGGAATGGATTATCATTCAATTAAACATGGTGAGAATAAACCATTATTCTTAAGAAAAAATGAAGATTATTATAATGTAAACTATAGTTTGTTGGCTAAATATAGAATTACCAGAAATTGGTCTGTAAATGCATTGATAATGCCTCACCTTATTGGAAGTTTTAATGATGACATAAAAAGTAATGACTTTAAAATAAACGGAATTTTATTTGCTGAAAAACGATTTAATACCAAGAATAGAAATACCTATTATATTTTGAGTTTTGGGGTAGGGTATTTAACACTATCAGGAGAAACGACGATAAATCCAGTTGTTAATATTATGGGAAATATTAACAATAAGGTGTCATTTGCGGTTGGATTGCCTAGTACTTATGTGAAATATGACTTTAATAATAAACATTCGGTGAAATTAGTAGGCGATTTAAATGACTTTACGGTAAGAATGGACAAACCTATTTTACCCTCCATACCAGAAGGAACCAATGTAAAAAGGTCAGTTTTTACAACTGCTTCTGTAGGCATAGAATATAATTACTGGTTAACCAAGACTATTGGGGTTATGGTAAGAGGTACGCGCTCAGTCTTTGAAAAGTATGAGTTTCAGGACTCAGAAGATGAATATTTATTTGGTTTTGATGTTCCATCGAAATTATATTTATCAGTAGGAGTAAAAATTAACCCGTTTAGATAATTAAGGCTATGAAAAGTCAATATATAGAGAGCAGTAGTTTTACCATTAAAACGTTTTTGCAAGCAACCATACCCTCATATGTTTTTCCAGCAATAATGTCATGGGGATCGGGGTGGTTGATGAAAAATGAAGTATTAAAACAATCAAGTTTTATAAGTATTGCGTTGCCATCATTAATTGCAACTATAATTACCTATATGTTATTATGGCGAATGGAAACTCAGCAAAAAAAAGTAAAAAATAAATTAGTAAAAGTATGTATGATGTTGGGGGTAACATTTGGTTTGGCATTGGCAATCATATTTATTTTCAATTGGCAAAAATTCATGTTCAATATTCTTTTCTCAACTATTTTGGGTACAACAATTACAACATGGAGGCTTACATTAAAACAAATTGAAAAATATGAATATTAAAAAACCGACCATTGTTGTTTTTGGCTCAACAGGAACTGTTGGAACAGAAGTGTTAAGATTATTAAGTGAAAGAAATTGTTTAGTTAGAGGGGTAATAAGAACCCCAGAGAGAGAAGTACCAATAAAATTAAATGGAAATAATAATGTTACATATGTTTCTGTAGATTTAAAATCAAAAAAACAAATTAAAAGAGTTTGTATTAAAGCAGACTTTATTTTTATGTTGACAGGAACATCACCTGTACAAACAATTTTTGAAACAAACATAATTGAAGTTGCACAAGAATTAGATATAAAAAGAATAGTAAAGCTGTCCGCTCCAGTTGTTCCTAATGATATCTATGTTGAAGTAAGTGATTGGCATAGACAAATTGAAAAAAAGTTAGCTTTAAGTGGAATTGACCATTGTTTTTTACAGCCACATTCGTTTATGCAAAATTGGGAGAGAAACACATTTACCATTAAGTATTTTGGTAAAATATATGGAGTTATGGAAAATGCAGAAAGAAATTATGTTGACTCTAGAGATGTTGCAGAGGTGGCAGTTAAATACTTATTACTTGAAAAAGATTTGAAAGGAGAATCCGTAGTTATTTCAGGTCCAGAAGCAATATCACATGAAAGTATGGCCAAGAGAATTTCACATGTAACGAACCGAAAAATTGTATACGAAAATATAACTAGGGAAGAGTTTATGAGAAAACTAACAAAGCAAGCAAAATTACCTCTTTGGTTGGCACGACACATTGTTGAGATAGATGTTTTAGCTGTAAAGAATCCTGAACCTAAAACAGATACGATTCAATATATTTTGAATCGTAAACCTAGAATAATGGATGCTTATTTACAAGAAACTCGTTATTCTTTTATGGCTATGAAATGGAATTTACCTTTTAATAAAATGATAAGTAATAAGAAGCTTTAAAAATTGTTTAAAAAAAGATTTTTATACATCTTTACAGTCATGAAAAAAGCCTATTTTAACTGGAGTTCAGGAAAAGACTCATCGTTAGCACTCTATAAAGTATTACAGCAAAAAGAATTTGATGTACAAAAGTTAATTACCAATGTAAATCAGGATTATCAACGTGTTTCAATGCATGGTTTACATGAAGAATTGTTAGATGCACAGGCTAAAAGTATTGGAATTCCTTTAGAAAAAATCTATTTTCCTGCTGAAGTTACCATGGATTTGTACAATCAAAAAATGAAAGAGAAAACTGCTGAGTTAAAAGAAGCTGGGCTTGTAAATGGTGTTTTTGGGGATATTTTCTTGGAAGATTTAAGAGCGTATCGTGATTCAAAACTACAAGAAGTAGGAATTACAGGAGTGTATCCATTATGGAAGCATGATACTAAGGAATTATTGCGTGAGTTTCTGGCTCTAGGTTTTAAAACAATTACAGTTTGTGTCAACGCAAACATGTTAGGAGAAGAGTTTGTAGGTAGAGTTATTGATGAAGACTTTATCAATGAGCTTCCTGAGGGAATAGATGTTTGTGGTGAAAATGGAGAGTTTCATACATTTTGCTATGATGGACCAATTTTTAAGAACCCTGTAGAATTTGAAATAGGAGATAAGGTGCTAAAATCGTATACCTTACATAAAAGTGATGATGATGACTGTTATCAGGGTTCAAAAAAAACAAAGAAATCTGAAGAAAAAGCTTCTAAAAATTATGATAGAAGCTTTTGGTATTGTGATTTACAGTTAAAAAAGTAAATTACTTATTGATTTTAACAATCCTTTTGCAGGAGCACTTTCTAAGCAAGAACTACAAGCATTGTACATAAATAAGCAATCGATAAAATCGGTTACCATATGTAGTAATAAGCCTAAACCGATAATGTTATATGGTCTTTTCAAAAAAAGTAAAAGAATATACACCCCTGTTGCGTAGTAAGTGTGAAATATGTGAAAACCAAAACTACATCGGTTAGAATCAAATATAGGGTTAGCAAATAAATGGTCTATATCTACTAACATAGTAGTAAGCAATATCAAAGCAACTCTTTTCCAATTTTCTCTAAAAAATAGATAGGCTAAGATTATGGGAAAACCAAAATGTAAAAAGTAATGAATAAAGGATTGCATTAGAATTTTAATACTTCGCAGCTCCTACATTTTCAGAACTATTTTTTATAAATATACGTAAATCTTCATTAGACTTTTCTAAGTCTTCTTTTCTAAGATACATCATGTGTCCGCTTCTATAGCCCTTAAAAAAAAGTCTATCTTTAAATTTACCACTAGGGTCTATTTTTCCCATCGTGTACTTTGCAGCAGCATAGGTAGTAGCACCATCATAATAACCGGATTGTACTAAAATTTTTAAATAGGGGTTTTGAGACATGGCTTTACGTAAATTTTCACGAGCATTATTGTTACTAAAATCCCAAGGACGTACAGCACCAAACATATTGTATTTTACATCAGTTTTAAATTTTAAAACATTTTGCACGTAATAATTAATTGCAGGTGTAAACGAGTGCAGCCAAGAAACTAGTTCAGGGCTATAATCTGGTTTAGTACCTGTTTCTCTTCTATCAATCCCAAGATATCTACTATCTAAACGGCCAATAGTTTTTCCTGAGGTATCTCTTAATAATTCTTTCCAGAAATAACTATTAGGAACTTCTAAATTATGTTTTAAAAACACGTCTTTTTTAATTCCTGAATAATAAGTCATTTTTTCAGCAACATTATTTCTTTCAGTTTCACTAATATATCCTCCTTTAGCCAATGCGGGTAGTAAGCTGTTAATTGCAAATTGCTCGGTTTCTGGTAAAATATCTAACAAATCTTTTTGTTGTAGTTTTTGAGGAAGCATTTTATGATACCAAGCTGCAGCAGTAAAATAAGGGAAGTTGATAGCATAATCTTCTGAGCTTTTAGTTCTCAGTAGCTGATAATCGGCAGGAGAAACCATAATTACTCCGTTTAAATACATCCATTGGTTATTTTGTAGTTCATGTGCAAGTTGCATAACACGAGTACCACCATAGCTCTCACCAATAATATATTTTGGAGAGCTCCATCTATTATTACGAGTAACAAATACGTTTAACCAGTCAGCTAAATATTTAGCATCAGCATTAATACCAAAAAAATATTTCGTATCTACTTTTTTTTCAGGGGCTACTATTGGTCTTGAATAAGCTGTATTAACCGGATTAATAAAAACGATATCAGCCACATCTAAAATAGAGTGAGGGTTATCTTTAATTCCATAAGGTTGAATAGGATTCCCCTCTTCATCAATCTTTAGTGTTTTTGGACCTGTATAAGCAATATGCATCCAAACAGAAGCTGAACCAGGGCCACCATTAAAAGACATGATTAAAGGCCTTTTTTCTCTGTTAGTAATATCTGTTCTATAATAATAGGTATAAAAAAGAGTAGCTTTAGTTACTCCATTAGCATCAAATACAGGTTGCATTCCTGTTTGTGCTTTGTATTGTACTTTTTTACCTTTTATAGTTACAGAGTTAGAAGTGGTAACAATAGTATCTAACGGAACTCTTTTATCTTGAGAAATAATATTTATTGAATATAAAAAAGCTACTAGGAGTATAATTTTTTTCATAATAGTTGGTTACTTAGAAAGCTAAAAGTATCAAAACTTTTCAAAAACACCTAAACCAAACAGGGCAAAATCATATTTAACAGGATCGTCATTGTCAAATTCTCTTAGAATTAGATCTAGCTCTTGAATTGCTTTCCAGTCGTTTTGCTTACGAGTAAGTATTCCAAGTTTTCGAGCAACATTTCCTGTGTGAACATCTAAAGGACAGTGTAAATGTGCGGAAGAATGTGTTTTCCATATGCCTAAATCGACCCCAGTTGTATTATCACGTACCATCCAACGTAAAAACATGTTAATTCGTTTCGATGCCGAACCTTTTAATGGATCAGAAATATGTTTTAATGTTCTTGGTAGGTGTAGTATTTCAAAAAATATTTGTTTGAAAACATGAATAGTATGTTGGTAATTATCAGCATTGTTTTTTGGTTGTAAAACAGCTTCTAATCCGCCATGGTTTTGGTAGATGTTTTTTAATGATTGAACAAAAAATTTAAAATCTTCAGCATTAAACGTTCGGTGTACAAACCCGTCAAAATTAGCTAAATCTTCTTGAGTATGATTAAGTACAAAATCGTAAGGTGAATTTCCCATTAACTCCATCATTTTATGAGAATTATTAATAATCATTTTACGATTTCCCCAAGCAATAGTAGCGGCCAAAAAACCAGCAATTTCAATATCTTCTTTTACTGAAAACTGATGCGGAATTTGAATTGGGTCACTATCAATAAAATTAGGGTTATTGTATTGTATTACTTTTTCGTCTAAAAAAATTTTGAGTTCTTTTTTGTTCATTTTACACTAAATCTCCAATAAAACTTGCTCCAATAAAAATTCCGTTATAAACAGCATGCAATGCTATAGACCATAATAAACTAAAACGAACACGAATAAAACCTAAATAGAAACCTAATAGTGTTTGCGGTAAGACTAAAATAGGAGATAAAAGTAAAACATTGATAGAAATTTCATAATTGCTAATATGTACAAACCCAAACAAAATGGCAAATACGTAAAAAGCGATTCTAAATTGCTTTTCTTTATTAAAAGCTGTTAAAGGTGCTCTAAAAATAGATTCTTCTAATAAGGGAGCTAAAATTACAACCAAAAAGAATACTATGATTTTAGGTATTGATTTAAATAATTCTTCAGTTTTGTGATCTTCAGCAAGGTTTACTAAACCAAGTTTATCAACAACTCCTATTAAAGCTAAACTGACCATTGCAGTTAGTAGACTTATAACTAGAAGATGTGAAAATTTTTTAAAACGGTAAGTAGTATTTTGATTTAGATCTTTTTCTAAAACAGGATTTTGTAAATAGTTAATAAGCTCCTGAAAAGTTTCTTTCATGTATCATTGATTTATTCATTAGTAGTCTGAAACTTTACATAGTTACACTATTCAACTATAACTCCGTCCTTCATGGTCAATGTTCTATCCGCCATTTGTGCTAATTCCTTGTTATGTGTAACTAATACAAAGGTTTGACCGAATTCATCTCGAAGCTTAAAAAACAACTCATGTAAGTTTTTAGCAGAAGTAGAATCGAGATTTCCTGAAGGTTCGTCAGCAAAAATAACAGAAGGTTCATTTATCAACGCTCTGGCAACAGCAACTCTTTGTTGTTCACCGCCAGAAAGTTCATTAGGTTTGTGATTTTCCCTATGCGATAAACCTAAGAAAGTTAGAAGCTCTTTGGCTCTTTTTTCAGTTTCAAGTTTGGCTTTACCACCTATAAAAGCAGGAATACATACGTTTTCTAAAGCTGTAAATTCAGGTAAAAGTTGGTGAAATTGAAAGATAAATCCGATATGTTTATTTCTAAAAGAAGAGACTTCTTTATCGTTTAAGTTTTTGATTGAAATACCATCTACATAAAGTTCGTAGTTTTGATCTTTTTTGGGTTCGTCTAAAGTACCTAAAATTTGTAACAAGGTTGTTTTTCCTGCACCTGAAGGCCCAACAATAGCTGCTATTTCACCTTTTTTTATATGTAAGTTAACGCCTTTTAAGATTTCAACATCTCCGTAATGTTTATGGATATTTTTAGCAACAATCATAGTGTTATTTTCTATATAACGAATGTATAAAAAAGAAATCAGAAAGACTTTATAAGCCAATCTGATTTCATAAAAATTAATAAATAAATCCCCTTTTAAAGTATTTTTTTTAAATTGTTATAATCAATAAAATAAACCAAACGAACCGAAAAAGTGTGTTGATTGGGTTCACTAAAAAGGTTATCTAGATTCGTAAAGAAGTTCTGAGTAGCATTTTCATTTGAACTAAAAATAGAGTTTCTGTAAAAAGCAATTAATTGGCTCCCTGGTGCAAATTGCCATGCATAGTTTAAATCTAAATTCCAACTATTAAAATTCATATCATGTTGCTCTGTATAAGAGGTGTTCTCCAGTTCCCCGTTATTTTGATTTAGTTGATAAAACTCATTGTAGGGAACTTTACTCCAATTATGTCTAAAAGTAAGAGATAATGAAGATATTGGACTAAAAGTATATTTACCTGTTAACGAATTATTGTACGAAGTCCAGTCACGTTGTCCGAAATAAATGTTGTCATCATCACTATTAACATACCCAAATTGATTTTCTGATTTGCTGTAGTTTAAACCATAAATTAACGAGAATTGTTTGTTAAAACGATATCTAGGTCTAAATCCAAAGCCATAACTCATTTGGTTAACACCTTTTATTGTTTGCCTGTTAAAAGTGTACCAAAAATCGTAGTCAATTGCCATTTTTTTTCTGTAATCGCTAGATCCCCAGTGGTTTATGTTTAGTCTTTCAGGCCTGTTAAAATAAACCCCGTTGGTACTTCCTTGTCTTGGTTCAAAAAAGTCCTTTCTTTCGGTACTGTAGTTTAAGTTACCACCAAAACTAAATCGTGTTTTTGTATTAGCCCAAAATGACAGACCAGAGTTGGTACCGGTGTAAGTGTCTGAATGATGTAAAAAGTTAATATTGTAGTACCAGTTAACTCCATAATCATTAAAAATACCTTTAGGCTTTAATAAACGATACCCAGTAAAACCGTAAATTCCTTGTTCATTATTACTAAATAAAATTCCCATGTCATTAGGATCGTAATCTTTATTTTCAAATTTATAGCCAATTTCCCAACGCCATGTACCTGCATGTTTTCCTATACTGGTGTCGAAAGCATATCCAGTATTTGGTTCTGAAGGATCGTCACTAATATTAGTCATTTTAACCGACCCGTCAATATTATAAGTACTTTTTTTATCTTCAACATGCCATAACAAACCAGTAGCATTGGCATCTCTAAAATCACCAACTCTTGTAACATTTGTGTTGATTAGAGTTATTGCTGAGTTTTGATTAAACTGCTGATCTAACACCATAATGTTGTAATTAGAAAAAGGATTGGTAGTTTCTTTTCTAACTTCTTTTGTCGTATTATTTTGTATGGTTGTTTCTGTTTTGTCTGTAATAGCGTTAAAAAAACCAATTCCAAGTCCACCTTTAGTTCTTCCTGAAACTTTTACAGCATTTAACATTTGTACTTTATCATCTGATCTAAGAATAGTTTCATTATCTTCATCTACTTCTACAGGTTTAATAGGGGCTGAACCAATTCTTCTAGAATAAAACAAATTCCCTTTGGTAAAAAGTTCAATACCTTCAGTAAAAAATTGACGTTGTTCAGTAAATTGCTGTTCAAATGGACCTAGGTTTAAAACAACGTCATCAAAACCCACTTGACTAAAATCAGGAACAAGAGTGGCATCGAGTGTAAAGTTTTCTGTAAGACCATATTTTACATCCATACCTGCACTCCAATCAAAATTTGTTTCACCATCAAAAGTGGTAGTTGTTGCTGAAGCGTAAGGGTAAAAAGACAGTCTAGTAGGAGGTATTATATCTTTAAAGTTTTCAATTAAACCATCATATTGAGTCCAGGCTCCTTGTTGATTATCAATGTGATTCCAAGTGTAGCGAGAGTTTAAGTTTCTAATTTCTCTGTGAAAATTCATTCCCCATGACTGTACAGGTTTGTTCGCAAAACGTAATGCTCTGTATGGAATTTTCATTTCAACTACCCAACCATCTTTTGTTATTTTATGTGCGCTTTCCCACACAGCACTCCAATTGTAATCTTCATTGAACTTGTTAGATACTTTCGAATCTATTTGAGTACCTGCGGCAGTTACAATAAACATTACGGGGTTTTGCCCATCATCAATAGGGTTAATCATAACCATAAAAAAATCTGAATTACCAAAGTTATCTCTATTGGTAAATTCAGCAGGGATTTTAGATGGTTCAGGGTCGTGCATTAAAGCAGAGATATAAATTGCATCATTATCATATACCAATTTTACTTCGGTTGTATGTGTATTGGGTTCTTTTTTGCCATTATCAGGGCGCATCATTACAAAATCTTTTGCAATTGGAACATTACTCCATATATCGTCATTTAAAATTCCATCAATTTTAGGAGCTGAATCTATTCGTGTTGCTTCTATTCTTTTTCTATTTTGGTTTAAGGTTTGAGCAATTATAACTTCGGTAGTGAAGAAAATAATAATAATCAAAGCTAGTAATCTATTATGCATTGTTGATTGAAAATGTATTATTGGTTAAGCTAAATTATTATGATTTCAATTAATAAATCACAAAATCATGTTAATTAAGGTAAAGACATATAAAAAAAATGAGCGTTACACTTTAGAAGTTAAAAAAATGCAAAAAGGCACATCAAAGATTAATCAATAAATTAAAACACAAATTACAAGGTATTATAAATTGAATTTGTATTTTTGTTCGACTTTAAAAATTCATATCTAATGAACTTACACGAATATCAAGGTAAAGAAATATTAAGCAGTTTTGGCGTTCGTATTCAACGTGGAATTGTTGCAAATACTCCAGAAGAAGCTGTTGAAGCAGCGAAGAAATTAACAGAAGAAACAGGTACTGGTTGGCACGTAATCAAAGCTCAAGTACACGCAGGTGGTCGTGGAAAAGGTGGTGGTGTTAAGTTAGCTAAAAACCTAGATGAGGTAAAAAGTATTGCTGATGACATTTTAGGAATGATGTTAGTAACTCCTCAAACTTCAGCAGAAGGAAAGTTAGTAAATCAAGTATTAATTGCTGAGGATGTGTATTATCCAGGTGATAGTGAGCCAGATGAATTTTATATGTCAGTTTTATTAAACCGTGCTACAGGTAGAAATATGATTATGTATTCTACTGAAGGAGGTATGGATATTGAAACTGTGGCAGAAGAAACTCCACATTTAATTTTTACAGAAGAAATTGATCCAGGAACAGGATTATTACCTTTCCAAGCTCGTAAAATTGCTTTTAACTTAGGGTTAAGCGGTGGAGCTTTAAAAGAAATGGTAAAATTTGTTACCGCTTTATATACAGCATACATCAAGTCTGATTCTTCGATGTTTGAAATTAATCCAGTATTAAAAACATCTGATGATAAAATTATGGCAGTAGATGCTAAAGTATCGTTAGATGAGAATGCATTATATCGTCATAAAGATTATGCAGCAATGCGTGATTTACGTGAAGAAAACCCAATTGAAGTAGAAGCTAAAGCTGCAGGATTAAACTATGTAGATTTAGATGGTAACGTTGGATGTATGGTAAACGGAGCTGGTTTAGCAATGGGAACTATGGATTTAATTAAGCAAGCAGGTGGTGACCCAGCAAACTTTTTAGATGTTGGTGGTACTGCAGATGCACAACGTGTTGAAACTGCTTTTGGAATCATTTTAAAAGATCCTAATGTAAAAGCTATCTTGGTAAACATTTTTGGAGGTATCGTTCGTTGTGATCGTGTTGCTCAAGGTGTGGTAGATGCTTATAAAAATATGGGAGACAAAATTAATGTGCCTATTATTTGCCGTTTACAAGGAACAAACGCAAAAGAAGCAAAAGAATTAATTGACAACAGCGGAATGGAAATTATCTCAGCTACTGAGTTCCAAGAGGCTGCTGATAAAGTAGGAGAAGTTTTAAAAGCTTAAAACTTTTTAATTATTTCTTAGTAAAATATATTAGAAAAACCTCACTGTAAATAGTGAGGTTTTTTTGTGCTTCGTTATCGGTTTTGAGTATGGGAAGTAACATTTTTGTACGCGAGTATTTTCAGCAAGAAAATCACATACAACTAAAATTGATTTAGTGCTAAACTACACAATTTTTAATAAATGTTGTTATCCATAGTTTATTCATTAGTACTCTTTAATCTTTTTCTTTAAAATATCAATTTGTGAGCCAAAATCATGATAATTGATTAATATAGATTCTGACATATCAATTGATAATTTAGCTTTGTCAATCCAACCATAATCTAAGTACATTTCTGAAAGGCCAAGATAAGAGATGCCAATTAAAAAGTCAATCTCAGATTTTTTAATTATATAATTATAATGTTTATCGGCCTTTTTGTCTTCTCCTAAAAATCCATATATTTTACCAAGGTTAAGGATAGCTGGATAGTAAGTAGAATCTGACAGGGTTATTGATTTTTTGTAATAATCTATTGCTTTAGGGAACTTTTTCATAATGACTTCTAGGTTACCTAAATTATTTAAAGTAATACAACTTTTAGGGTTTATAGTTAGCGCCTTTATGAACTCATTTTTTGAATTTTCATAATTATAATTTAAAGCTAATCTTATTCCGTTTTTAGTTAACTCTTGTTCTTTTAAGCTCATATGAAAGTCGGAACTTATAATAGCAATGTTTTTTTGATCAATTCTATAATATTGTATTAAAGGAATTTCATTGACAGTAATAAGGAGGTTTTTTTTCTTTTTGCATGAAAAAACTAGAGTTATTATTAGAATAAAAAATATTTTTTTGATCACAGAATTATTTTACGGTTAATGGAATGATTGATATCGTCCGATAGCTAAATTAAATTATTAAAGATTAAGAATCAAACTAAAAAGTTTACAAATTCTCCTTCAAAACCTCAATTTCATCTCTTAACTGAGCAGCTGCTAGAAAATCTAATGCTTTGGCAGCTTCTTCCATTTGCTTGCGTTTGATGCGTATGCGTTTTTCTATTTCTTGTTTAGGTAAGTATTCTAACTCTTGCTCAGCAGCTTTTTGCGTAGCATTGTCATAATGGTACGAAGTAATCGCATTTTTAGATAACGTATTGTCTATCTTTTTATTGATTTGTGTAGGCGTAATTCCGTGAACTGTATTGTAATTAATTTGCTTTTCACGTCTACGATTGGTCTCGTCAATCGTTAGTTGCATACTATTGGTAATTTTATCCGCATACATAATGGCTCTACCATTTATGTTACGTGCAGCTCGTCCTACGGTTTGTGTTAATGACCTATGTGAACGTAAAAAACCTTCTTTATCAGCATCTAAAATAGCAACCAAAGATACTTCTGGTAAATCTAGGCCTTCACGGAGTAAGTTAACTCCGATCAATACATCAAATAAGCCTTTACGTAAGTTTTGCATAATTTCTACACGCTCTAAAGTATCTACATCGGAATGAATATAGCGACAGCGTACTTGAATACGTGTTAGGTATTTAGCTAATTCCTCAGCCATACGCTTGGTTAGTGTGGTAACCAAAGTACGTTCATCTTTTTCTACACGAATCTGAATTTCTTCAATTAAGTCATCAATTTGATTCAAACTCGGACGAACTTCAATTTCTGGATCTAACAATCCTGTAGGTCGAATTACTTGCTCTACAAATAACCCTTCGGTTTTTTGCAATTCGTAATCTGCTGGTGTCGCCGATACATAAATCACCTGATTTTGTAAAGCTTCAAACTCCTCAAACTTTAGCGGACGGTTGTCCATTGCAGCAGGCAATCGGAATCCGTATTCTACTAAGTTTTCTTTTCGACTTCTGTCTCCACCATACATCGCGTGTACTTGTGGTACGGTAACATGGCTTTCATCAATTACCATTAGATAATCATCAGGAAAATAATCTAGTAGGCAGAAAGGACGGGTGCCAGCTTCTCGTCCGTCTAAATAACGAGAATAGTTCTCAATTCCAGAGCAATATCCTAATTCTCGAATCATTTCTAAGTCAAACTCAGTGCGTTCTTGTAAACGTTTAGCTTCTAAATGCTTTCCTATTTCCTTGAAATAATCTACCTGTTTTACCATATCTTCTTGAATTTGATGAATGGCATTTTGCAAAATGTCAGGAGAGGTTACAAAAAGGTTGGCAGGGTATATGTTGAGTTTTTCTAACCGCGTAATAACTTCGTTGGTTTCAATATCAAACGTTTCTATTTCTTCGATTTCATCTCCAAAAAAGTGAATTCTATAGCCATTTTCACCATAGGAAGGATAAATGGTAACCACATCTCCTTTAACTTTAAACGTTCCACTTTTTATTTCAACTTCAGTACGAGCATATAAACTTGTAACTAAGCGATGTAAAAATTTGGTACGTGATATTTGTTGGTCGACCTCAATGGTAATAACGTTCTTTTTGAATTCGGTAGGGTTACCTATACCATACAAACAAGAAACAGAAGCAACAACTAATACATCTCGACGCCCAGAAAGAAGGGAAGAGGAAGTACTGATTCGTAAACGTTCTATCTCATCGTTAATCGATAAATCTTTTTCTATATAAGTTCCTGTAACAGGAATATAAGCTTCTGGTTGGTAGTAATCATAATACGAAACGAAATACTCAACAGCATTGTTTGGAAAGAACTGTTTGAACTCAGAATACAACTGTGCCGCTAAAGTTTTGTTGTGTGCCAATACTAGTGTTGGACGGTTTACTTCCGCAACAACATTAGCTACTGAAAACGTTTTACCAGACCCTGTAACACCTAAAAGTGTTTGATATCTTTCATTGGTTAAAATTCCGTTTGAAAGTTGTTTAATAGCCTGAGGTTGGTCTCCTGTTGGTTTAAATTCTGAGTTTAATTCAAAGTTCATTCAACAAAAATACGGATAGTTATTTATGTGATGAAGTTTAATTTCTTTTGAGAGTAAAGTGCCCTTTTTTATTTATTATATTGTCGTTAATACCTTTAAATTTAGTATGAAACCAATAATCTTTTGAAGGGAGTTTCATATTTTACCAACATGTAATTTGAGTAAACGATAAACTTAACTTAAAATAATTAACTTTTTCATAGCGTGTAATCTATTTTCTAAGTAGTGAAAAATGCCCAGTTTTTTTTCTTACTTTTCCGTTAGAATCAATTAGTTCAGCATTATACCAGTAATCATTAGAAGGAAGAATAGTACCATTGTATACCCCATTCCATCCAGAGTGATTTTTGTCAGTAATTTCATTAATGAGTTTTCCAAAA
>NZ_CAZEQR010000020.1:0-26848 GCF_964513795.1 Tenacibaculum sediminilitoris
AAACTTTTTTACAGGCAAATTTGATAAATTACCAACAGTTTTATATTTGTTAATTGAGTGGTAGGTACTTTTTGTTATAAAACCATGTAATGGAAAATTTATCAAGTAAAGGACTACAAACACTTTTCTTAGAAGGGATTTTTTATACAGTTGGCGCCATTTTTTATTTTATTTAAAAATTAAAATATAATCATGCAATCTTTCATATTTTTTTGTTTCTTAGAAGTTTAAGTCATTTTTTAGCTGTTTTTTACGTAGTTTAATTGTGTTTTGTTATTAAAAAAAATAAAATAGCTATAAAATTAAGGTTAAAATAATGTCAATAGATAATTTTTTACCTGGATTGGTTAGTATTGTATTGTATTGATTTGTTTTATAACTGTAGGTTTGTTTTTAAGTAATTTAAAATCATACAATTATGAAACAAACTATTTTGTTACCCTTCTTCTTTTTGTTGTTTTTCTGTGTTGAAGCTGTGTTGGCTCAAGACTGTAAAGTTACAAGTGAAAATCAAAAGGTATTTTTAAAATACCCAGAATCAAAAAAAGAATTTGACAAGTTTAATAACTACACAAAAAATGTAGTTAGAAAAAAACAAACTTCGCTTTTTAATAAAGCTGGAGAGACCTATGCCATTCCGGTGGTTGTACATGTTTATGGCTCAGTTCAACATGGACTAACTGTAACGTATGATAAAATAAAAGTTGCATTAGATAAACTGAATGAGGATTTCAACGGACTTAATGATGACTTCAATACTGTTGATCCTGTTTTTTCAGGAAGACGAGGTACTCTAAGTATTCGATTTGCTTTGGCAAAAATAGATCCTAATGGAGGAAGTACCAATGGTGTAGTATTTCATCCAGAAAAAGCAGGGTATGGAAACGGCTCAGGTTATGATGCACAAATAGCAGCAGATGCTTGGGATAACTATAAGTACATGAACGTGTACATTATGGGAGATTTGTATGCAGACGGGAGTGCAACAAACTCAGGTGTTGCTTGGTATCCAAATACTTCAATGTCTGATAATAACACTGCTAGAGTGGTCTATAACGGGCGTTACATTCACGGAAATACGAATAAAGAATTTGCTTCAGTATTAACGCATGAGTTTGGTCATTGGTTAAACCTTATACACACGTTTGAAGGTGGATGTAATGATTCAAATGGTGATTATGTGGAAGATACTCCAAAAGAAGATTCTAATTCTGGAGATGATGGTTGTACGGTTGGAGCAAGTGATTGTGGCAATTTAATTAACTATGAAAATTACATGGGATATGATGCTGCTGCTGGTTGTGGAAAAATGTTTACACAAGGGCAAATAAATAGAATGTTAACTGCATTGCAGCACCCGGCTCGTAAACCATTGTGGCAATCTGAAAACTTAACAGCTACAGGAGTAAATTTAAATGGTGGATCTCTGATAGTAGATTCTACTACAGTAGAAGAAACACTGTCAAATGATGGTTCAATAGTTGATGAGGCTAAAAACATATCTATAGAAGGAACAACTTTCTCAGTTTCTTCAGGGAATTTAATTTCTGGAACTCATTTTGATGCCAACCCGCCCCAAGGTTTGTCAGTTCAAATAACAGCACTTAATAATAAAACGCTAAGTGTGAAATTTACAGGACAAGCAACAAACCACTCTGAATTAAATAATACAACAGGTTCTGTTATATTTAAAGATGCTGCAATTTCAGGAGGAACGTCCTCTCTAAACTCTAATAAAGTAACGTTTAATTTCTCTTTTTACGATCCTTACAAAGTGGTGTATTTTGATAATCAAGATTACACAGCAGATTCAGGAAATACCTGGACGTTTTTTACAATAGAGGGCGCTAGTAATAATAGGTTTGGAACTTTTTATGAGAACAACTCATTGATATTAGAAACATATAAAAAAGCATTAGTGTGTCAATCTGGAACTAGAAATGTGAAACCAATTGAGATGAATACAGTGATTGATCAACAAAGTTCTTGGGTTGATGGAGGAGCATATCCCGATTTGCATGTAATTAGAAATGCTAATTACTCTTCTTGGGATGGTAAAACTGCTTACATAGGGTTTCAATTAGAGTTATATCCAGGAAAAATGAATTACGGTTGGTTTAGAGTTAGTGTTAATAACAATGGTGCTTCATATAGTTTACTAGATTATGCATATAGCACTGAGCCTTTTGGAGCCATCAAAGCAGGAAGTAAGGTTTGGGATGGAAATACTGGAGCTACATGTAACGATGGAATCCAAAATGGAGATGAAACAGGTGTAGATTGTGGTGGTTCATGTGAACCTTGTACCGTAATATATTGTGATTCTAATGGAAAGAGTGTAAATGATGAATTCATAAGTAAAGTTGAATTAAATACCATTAGCAATAGTTCATCAGGATCAAGCGATGGATATACAGATTATACATCCATGATATCAACTAAACTATCAAAAGAAGGTGATTATTCAATAACCATAACACCGAGCTGGACTAGTACTGTTTATTCTGAAGGATATAGTGTTTGGATTGATTACAATCAAGATGGTGATTTTACAGATGTAGGAGAACAAGTTTGGACTAAAACAGCTTCAAAAGATACTTCTGTAACAGGTCAGTTTTCAATTCCTAGTACTGCTAAATTAGGAAGTACAAGGATGAGAGTGTCTATGAAATATAACGGTATACCAACATCTTGTGAATCATTTAATTATGGTGAAGTTGAAGATTATAAAATAACGATAAATGGAGACTCTCTTCCAACTTGTGACGATGGAATTCAAAATGGAGATGAAACAGGAGTTGATTGTGGAGGTAGCTGTACACCATGTAGAGGGAATGATGAAATAGTATATGTAGATATTCCAGACCTAACCGTGAGTGCTAGTAATACGTGGGAGTTTTTCAGAATTGAAGTAGGAGAAGATGCAGATTATGGAGCATGGTACACAAGCAATTCTGTGCGATTAGAAACATATAATAAAGAAATTGTTTGTGAAGGAACAACAAGTAATGTGTCCTATTTAGAGGAAGGTATTTCTGTTGGAGCATCAAGTAATTTTGTGACAAGTTCTAGCCCTTATACGGTTAGCTCGTCCAATTATACGTCGTGGGATGGAAAGACTGGTTTCATTGGATTTACTTTTAAAATAAATGGAAATATACATTATGGATGGTTTCACATTGCGGTAGCAAATGATGGACAATCTTATACATTAACAGATTACGCCTACAACAAAACAGCAAACTTGCCAATTACAACTGTGACAAGAAGTGGAGTTGTAGGGCCTAACGATGAAAAGTCAAATGATAGTGGAGTTATCTCTGCAATACCCAATCCATTTGTGTCACAAACAAAAATTGATGTTTCTAGTATTTCAAAAGATGGAGCTATTCGATTAGATGTGTATGATTTATTGGGAAGACTTATACATAGTAAAGAGGTTCAATCACCTTCTACATTCATACGAATAGATGATGGTGTGTTAAAGAATCAAGGAATGTACTTATTAAAAATACAATCAGGAAAACAAGTAAAAACTCTTAGCATTCTAAAAAAATAAGAAGAGAGTTTTATTAGGGGAGTAAAAGCTGTTTGGAAGATTTTCAAACAGCTTTTTACCATTTATTATAGGGTAGTTTACTTAAGTTGGAGTTGTAGTATTTGGCAATTCCAGTAACTTCTTCACCTAACCATTCAGGTTTTGAAAAATGTTCGTTTTCATCTTCTAACTCCACTTCGGCAATAAGTAAACCGTTATTGTCTCCTAAAAATTCATCTACTTCAAAAGTATGATTGTCAATATTTACTAAGTATCGATACTTTTCAATAATACCTTTTTCACATAAATTAAAAAGACTTTCGGCTTCATTTTTATCAATCTCTTTTTCCCATTCAAAACGAGTTGTTCCATTAGCGTTTGATGCTCCTTTAATAGTTAAAAAACCAGTATCATCTTTTAAACGAACTCGTACAACTCTTTCTTTATTTGAATTTAGAAATCCTTGTTTTATATAGTTTTTTTGAAAAGCTTTTTGTTTAAAATCAGTAGATTTTACCAAGAATTTTCGTTCTATTTCTGTTGTCATACTAAAGGAGTCATTTTTACACGAATGTACCATTTTTGTTGATATTATTAAATATCTTTGATTAATGATTTTACAAGAAATAAACTTTAGCTAAATGGCAATTGTTACTACAAAAGCCATTGTTTTAAGCGCATTGAAATATGGAGACACTAGTTTAATTGTTAAGTGTTTTACTTTGCAAGAAGGGCTTAAATCATACATGATAAAAGGAGTACTAAAAGCCAAAAAAGGAAAGTTAAAGCCGGCATATTTTCAACCCTTAACTCAATTAAACCTTACAGGAAATCATAGCAATAAAAATTCGTTGCATTCTATTAAGGAAGTTCAGGTAATTCACCCTTATGAAACTATTTATACTTCTGTGGTAAAACAAACTATTGTGCTTTTTTTGTCAGAAGTATTATCTCATATTCTTCAAGAAGAAGAAGAAAATATAGCGTTATATAGCTATATTGAAACATCTTTGATTTGGCTTGATACACACAATGAAGTAGCAAACTTTCACTTACTCTTTTTGTTGAATTTAACAAGATATTTAGGGTTTTATCCAGATACGTCTAATATTGATAAACAGGTATTCAATTTATTAGAAGGTAGGTTTACCAATACAGAGTATAAAAAATTAACACTTTCAGGAAGAGAAATAATACTTTTTAAAAACCTTTTAGGCATAAATTTTGATGCAATAAACTCAATTTCTTATTCAAAAAAAGAAAGACAAATAATTCTTCGAATAATAGTTCAGTATTATGAATTACATTTGGAGGGATTTAAAAAACCTAAATCATTAGATGTTTTAGAAACCGTATTTAATTAATATGAAGCAAATAATTACTGTATTTTTTTTACTATTTATAACCACAATTTTTTCTCAAACCATTACTGTTATTGATGCTGAAACAGGCAAACCTGTAGAGGCTGTTGCTGTTTTTAATAAAAGTAAAACAACGTCAGCAGTAAGTGATGAATTAGGAAAGGTTGACGTTTCTGACTTTAAGAGCAATGAGTTACTTACGTTTACACATGTGTCTTATGCTGAATATCAAGAAAAAAAATCAGTAATAAAAAGGAATAACTATCATGTTTATTTATCAAAAAACTCAGAGCAGTTAGATGAGGTAGTTGTTTCCGTTTTTAAGAATAGAGAAAAAACGAATCGTATTGCAGAACAAATAGCAGTGGTTTCTTCTAAAGAAATAGAAAAACTATCACCACAAACTTCAGCAGATTTATTAGCGAGTGTTCCTGGAATTAAAGTTCAGAAATCACAGTTTGGAGGAGGAAGTCCTGTTTTACGTGGAATGGAAAGTAATCGAGTACTTTTAGTGGTTGACGGTGTTCGTATGAATAACGCTATTTATAGAAAAGGACACTTACAAAGCTCAATAACAGTAGCTCCTAACTTATTAGATAGAACAGAAGTCGTTTTTGGACCGTCATCAGTAATCTATGGTTCAGATGCACTAGGAGGTGTTATACATTATTACACTAAGACGCCAAAGCTATCTGAGAAAGAAAAAGAAATAAAAGGAAATACTTTTTTAAGATATAGCTCAGTAAATAACGAGGTAACCAATGTAGTCTCAGCTGAGCTTAGATTTAAAAAATGGGCGTCTTTTACAAGTGTAGCTCATAGTAATTTTGGAGATTTAAAAATGGGAAAAAATCGTTCTCATGGTTTTAAAGATTGGGGCAAAGTACCTTTTTACTCTAACAATACCAGTACTTTTTATAACGACACACCAGTAGCTAATTCTGACCAAAACCTACAAAGAAACACAGGTTACAGTCAAACAGACGTATTGCAAAAGTTTTATGTACCTTTTTCAAAAAGTACAGATTTTAAATTAAATATTCAATACTCAACTTCTTCTGATATACCTCGTTTTGACAAGTTGACAGAGTTGAAAAAAGGAAGTTTAAAGTTTGCTGAATGGTATTATGGACCTCAAGAACGTTTGTTAATATCTCCACAGTTAATTATCAATCCAAAGAAAAAATGGATGGATAATGGAACCATTACTTTAGCGTATCAAAACACAAAGGAAAGTCGTATTCAACGTAAGTTTGGAAGTTTAGATAGGTCTTATAGAGAAGAAAAAGTTGATGTTTTTAGTTTGAATGGAGATTTTACAGTTCCGCTAGCAGAAAATAGAAATTTAGGATATGGAATTGAAATTGCATATAATGATGTAGCGTCAAACTCTTATGGAAAAACATTGCGCGTTAATGGTAATAATATCATTAGCTTTGATGGTGATTTTGTAGTTCAATCTCGTTATCCTGATGGGGGAAGTAGTTATTTGAGCTCTGCTTTTTATGTAGATTACCGTCAAGATATCAATAGTAAATCAACCTTAAATACAGGTATAAGAGGAACAAATACAGTATTGAAAGCAAAGTGGTTGGATGAAACTTTTATCGATATTCCTCAAAATGATATTCAGCTAGATAATCAATCGTTAACAGCAACCATAGGGTATGTATACAAGCCTAATAAAACATGGCAGTTAAATACAGTATTATCTTCTGGTTTTAGATCGCCAAATATTGATGATGTAGGAAAGATAAGAGAGAAGAACGGAAAAGTAACTATACCAAATACTAGTTTAAAACCAGAACACGCATATAATGCTGAAATAGGTGCTCAAAAATATTTTAATAATAGAAAATTTAGAGTTGAGGCAAATGTGTATTATACTTTATTGAATAACTACATTTACAGAGAAAATTTTGAATTGAATGGAAATTCAACTATTGAGTATGATGGAGAAGATGGAGCCATTGTTGCTAATGTAAATAAAGGAACAGCTTATGTTACGGGTGCTACAGTAAGTTATCAAGGTAAACTACATAAAAACTGGAATACTTCTGGGTTTGTTACTTATACCTATGGTAAAACGTATGATACCAATGAACCAATGTCGTCTATTCCACCGTTATTTAGTCGTTTTGATTTGAGTTATGTAAACAAGAAGATTGAAGGCGGAGCTAACTTAGTTTTTAATGTAAAGAAAGATATTTCAGACTATAATATAACTGAAGGTATTGATAATCATGAACAAACACCAATTGTTAACGTGAATGCTACCGAAGATATTAATAAATACTACGGAAGCCCTAGTTGGATGACTGTTGGATTGTACGGTAAATTCCAGTTTACAAAAAATATAGCTTTACAAGCACAATTGTCTAACTTATTTGACGAGCACTATAAAGAATTTGCCTCGGGAGTTTCAGCTGCTGGACGTAATATTTCAGTATCTTTGCTAACCAATTTTTAAGTAAAAATTCAATGATTAATTTTTTTAAGTTAGTAAGTTTATTAGAAGGAATATCTTATATTTTATTACTTTTTATAGCAGTCCCAATAAAATACTTACAAGGAAATCCAGAGTATGTTAAAATGCTTGGTATGCCTCACGGATTGTTATTTGTAGGATACATAGTATTGGCAATCATGTTAAAGTACGAGTTAAATTGGAATGGTAAAACTTTCGGAATTGTTTGTTTACTTTCTATTTTACCTTTCGGAACATTTTTCGTTGGAAGATATCTTAAAGAAGAGGGAGATTATAAAAAGTCTTAAGTCGCAATATGAAGTAATCTCTTAGTTTAAAAGATTACTGTGTATTATAATAAAATTACCCCCCACTTACTGGTGGAATAATTGCAATTATATCATTTTCTTGTATCAATGTTTCATCGGTTGCATAATTTTGGTTAATCGCCACTGCATATGAACTCATTTTTTGTAACTCGGGAAATTCATTAGAAAGAAATTCTTTAAAACTAGCAACAGTACTTTTGCTAGGAAGTTTAATTTCTAGTGAAGAGTTATCAACTAAGTCTCTGGCCATACCAAAAAATAGAATGCTTATTTTCATATAACAAATCTACAATTTTATCCCGAAAACAACTCTATTTTCAGATTTTCCATTAAAGTAAGAGCGAGCAAAATCTACACGTAAAAAGCGCCATTTTCCAATACCAACATTATCTAAACCAATAGCAAACTCCGAATAAGGTTTGTTTCCTGCTGTAAATAATCCTTTTGCTCCAGTAACTAAATGAAAGTTAAGTTTATTTAACAAAGGAACTTTACTTAATAATGCTCCTTTAAAATTATATTCTCCATGAAGCTCAGCATATTTATCATTAGAACTTAATTGATAATATGGTAACATATAAAAGTTGTTCAAATAGTTGTCTTTTGGGGCTATTAACAAGCGATTTCCGTTAAAATGAGCATAATCTATAAACGGAACATCTTTTTTCTCTAAAAACATACCTCCTTTTGCTTTGTAAGCAAATTCACCCCAGTTACTAAAGTTGATCTGTTGATACAATTGAGAAAAAATCACATCAGAATTCCATTCAGAGTTCCCTGAACCAAAGTTTTTTAGATAGCCAATATATAGCGACGGGTACTTAGTACTAGGAATGTTATATTTTCCATTAGGATATGATAAGTATTTTTGTCCAAAATTAATATCTGCTCCTACCGAAAAAGTCCACATTTGATGAGGTATAAAACCTGTTGAAAAATCAACAGGATTTTGCGGATTATTAGAAGTATAGTTTACATCGTCTTGCGGAAACATTACATAATCGGTTGTATTAAATAATGGCTTTCTATCTGCAAATTCTAAAGAAGAAAACATGCGTATTCCGTTCGTTACTTCTTGTGAAAAGGTTGCTTTAGCAAATGTCTTTTCATATATTTTTAAATAATTCCTTTCAAAACCAATAGAGCTTATCGTGTTCCAAAACTTAGAAATGGGTTGTTTTGGGTTGAACTGTGGTGTAGCAATTCCTCCAGAAATTGTTAAAACAGGTCGTGTAGTATTATTCCAACGATAGTTGAAGTTGGCTGTAGGTCGCACTTTTTTCTCTGAAAAACCATAATTAATATCAGCCCCAATACTAAAACGTTTCCCTTTTTTGTTAAGCGATTTTCGGTAGTTAAAACCTAAAGAAGAATTCCACCCTTGAACAGTGTTGAAATTAAGGTTTTCAATAGGAGAAGAGGTGCTTATCGACCACTTGTTGTAGGAGTCTTGGTAAGTATAACCAGAAAGAATATCCAACGGTTTAAACTTATTGTTTTTAGTGTCAATAGAATCTAAATATTTCTTAGATTTTCGAATGGTTTTTATACTGTCTTTCAATTTGTAATCTGATATTTCTTCAGAAGTTAAAGTTACAGGACGAATTTTTTTCCAATATATTGAATCCTTTTCTGTAGCATTTTCAGCAAATGAAAGCACTTCGTTGCCAAAAGTATCTTCAGTAAAGTTAGGACTGAAATTATAGTTAGAATAAGCAGCAGAAAATCGACCGTTAAAATGAAAACCAAACAAACCAGCTTTAAAATCTATAGTTTGTGTAACGGGTACCCAAGCTTTGTTTTTAGTGGAGAAATTATAGTTTTGCTTAATATGTAGTGAATCTACAATAGGCAAGCT
Source organism: Tenacibaculum sediminilitoris (assembly GCF_964513795.1). Classification (NCBI taxonomy): domain Bacteria; kingdom Pseudomonadati; phylum Bacteroidota; class Flavobacteriia; order Flavobacteriales; family Flavobacteriaceae; genus Tenacibaculum; species Tenacibaculum sediminilitoris. The sequence goes on from NZ_CAZEQR010000020.1 coordinate 9,554, forward strand.
TATTTGAGCACCAGTAACAATAACATCAGCACCATAAATAGCCCAATCATCTTCAACAATATAAATAAAACCACTAAAAACCCGATCGTTTTTACGTTTTGGTAAAAGTTGAATTTTGTTAATTAGTTTTCCGTTTTTATCATAAAAAACACCTGTTAATTTATAGTTGTAATAACCAAATGCACCATTAGCAATAGGAGAAATAACTTTAACATCAGCTAAATCAAAAGAATTTTCATAAAAGTTAAAGTTTACTTCTTCTGCTTGATTAAAACTAATGCCGTTATCTTGCCCACTAACTTTTGAAGCTATAATATACTCTTTAAAGTTTTTAGGCCTTTTTTGAAAAGCGATTTTCGATACAGTTTCAGAAAGGTACACCACACCACTTCGAGTTGAGTCTAACCCACCACCCATATCGCCAATATCTTGTCCTAAAAACTTTTTCGGTAAATCCTTTACCTTAAACAAGCCGCGAGAATAAAAATCGGCAGTATACTCAGCAAACCTATCCGTGTTTTTGGCCTTATTAGCAATAGCATTTCTAATAATTTTGTTAGCAGGGTTTTCTTCAGAAGAAACTATAACTTCATCTAAGGTAACCTCTTCTTCAGCTAAAACAACATTTAATATAAAAGGAAAAGAGTTGATTTCAACCGTTTTTTTAATGGTTTTATACCCTAACATTTGAAATATTACAGTGTGCTGCCCCGTTGAGTTAAAAGCTAATTCATAGTCGCCATTTGTGTTGGTTGTGGTACCTGTAATAGTATTTTCTAAATATACACTTACAAAAGAAATAGGTTGGTTTTTAGTACTGGTAACCTTTCCTGTAATTTGAGAAAAAGTAAGTGAAGAGCATATTAGAAATAAAAATGTAGTTATAATTTTCATAGTCAGTTAGTTGTTAGTAACAAACATAAAAGAAGAACTTTGTAAAGTGTATTTAAAAAGTGTTAAATAACTTACAAAGTTCTCTTAATATAATATAAGACTATGAAAAAGAAAAAATGTTACAAAAGATTATTTAACAGTATCTTTTTGCTGCTTTTTCTTCTTTTTTCCGAATAAACCACCTAAAACGTCTGTTACCTTTTTAACGGTTTCCTCTTTTTTGTTGGTTGTGCTGGTACTATCTTTCTTTTTGTTACCTAATAAACCACCTATAGTGTTGTTTACTAATTTGTCTTTTTGTTGTTGAACTAACTGCTGACTTAATTTAGTAACCGATGAAGATAAATCTGTTTTTACACTAGGATTTGTCATATTGCCTGCAATACTAGCAGTAACAGGAACAGTTATATTTTGTTGGTCTTTAGCGCTTAATTTTGAAAGTAACCCTTGTGCTTCATTACCTAAATATTTGGCAGGAACGTTTAACGTAACGTTGTAGTTCATTGTTTTGTCAAACCCGTGACTACCACCAACGGTAATACCAATGTCGTTATATTTTAAATCAAAAGGCTTTACAACCACTTTCCCTTCTTTAAAAGATAAATGTGTTTTTATATCAGATAAATCTAGTTTTGATAAATCCATAAAAGATAACTTATCATTTAATAAACTTAAAGCTTTTGTTTTTTGTGGATTGATACTAGTCGTTAATAATTCAGCAAGAGCTTTACCAGAAACAGAAGCTAAGTTAGGTGTAAAATCATCATTTAAACTTCCGGCTAAGTCAATGTCAGAATTTAATTTACCACTCATAGCACCTGCAATAGGACTTATTGATTGTAGTAAATCAAGACTAGTAAATGATTGAGCAATATCAAAAGATTTGATACCTAACTTCATATCGAATGTAGGTTTCTTTTGTTGTGTGTTAACTTCTCCATTTAAAGCGATTTGACCATTAAAAATACTAGCATTCATGTTTTGTAAAATGGCTTTTTCATCTTTTAAAAGAAGTATTCCTTTTACATTTTTTAAAGTCAAATTATCGTAATATACAGTTTTAGCGTTTGCAGAAACAGCACAATCTAAAAATGCAGGAATTTTTAAAGATTCAGTTGGTGTATCTTTTTTAGAGTCATCTTCTTTGTTTTTGACAGCTTCAGGATTTTCTTGCATAAAATCACTTACATAAAAGTTGTTTGAATTCAGCTTGAAGTTTCCACGTAACTTTTTGTCAGAAAGTAAAAAACCTAATAAGTTTTTAAGTGTTCCAGTAGCATTTAAATCACTTTTTCCAGTAGTAGCATCAAACTTTGTTAAGCTAACAGTACCAGGGGTAAAATTGACAACTGTATTTTTAATGTGAAGAGGGTTTACAACATCTTCCGACGAAAAAACAAAGTCGCTTACTTCCATTTTTCCGTTATTTTTAATGCGGTTTAAAGTATTATTTTCAATAGCTTTTATGTCGAACTCTGTATGTAAATCTGCCTTTAAAATTCCACTTAACTCATTTTCTAAACTAATAGGATAAGCTTTGTTAATATTAGCAAGGTTTAAAACACCTTTTAAACTAGCATTTATTTTTGGGTTGGTAGTTAAGTTGTATATATTTCCTTTTCCAGAAAAAGTATCTTGATCAATCTTAAAAGAAAGACCATTAATAGTAACAAACGTGTTTTCAGTTTTACCAGTAGTATTTTTTATTTGTGCATCAATATTAATGTTTTGAACACTTTTTGGTAAATCAGGATATTTAAATGAGGCATTGTTAGACTTCATAGAAATATCTAACTTCGGAATATGGTTATCATCGATAATTCCGTTTACCTTTCCATTTACACTAAAGTTACCTGTAGTACTTACGTCAGAAATACTTTTAGTATAGGTTACTGGAATTAACCCTAAAAAGTTTTTAAAGTCAGAAGACGGAGTTTTGAAGTTGATATCAACCTCTTGGTTTTTCTCATTAACTTTAACAAAACCGTCAAAAACTAATGGAAGGTTATTTAATTTGGCTTCATTTTTTAAGAAAGAAAACTTCATATTAGTTAAGTCCATTCCTAAAATAGCATCCAATTCAATTTTTTGATTTTTAGCATACGAGTTTCCATCCATTCCGAAAGAAACTAAAGTAGATGTTTGCGTATCTAGTTCAGTATTTGATTGAGAAAAATCACCACTTCCACTATGATTTAATTCAGTTAGTTCAAGGTTCAATTTACCTTGTTCATCATTGTATTTTACAGTAGCATTGTTAATAGCATAAGAATTAATAGATAGTCCAAAAGTAGATGGTTCTTCCTCTTTTGTCTCTTCTTTTTCAGAAGGTTTAGCAATATCATAGTTGGCATTTCCTTTTTTATCAACTAATACATTTACTAAAGCATCATCAATAGTAAATGATTTGATGTTTAATTGTTCAGAAGAAGCCTTAAAAAGCTCCGTAAGTTTTAGTGCTAAATTTACCTCTTTGGCATATACTAAAGTATCACCTTCAAAAGGAGCGTTATTAATAACCGTTAGGTTAGATAATTGAACTGATGCATTTGGAAAATTTCTAAGTAGGCTTAAGCTAGAATCGCTAAAATCAACTTTGGCATTTACGTTGTTGTTAATGGTAGTTTTTACCAAGTTCATCACTTTATCTTGAAATAGTAGGGGAATACTAACCAAAAGGATGAAGAAAAAAACTACAATACCTAATACTATTTTATATATCTTTTTCATAATGAATAAAGTTTGTCATGTAATACTAACCAACAAAGTTCAACAATTATTTGTAAATAGAAAGCGAATAAAATTATAAATTTTCTTTTGGTAATTTTGTATAGACAAAATAGTGTGTTTTGATAAGAAAACAACAATATTCAAACTTTATAAAAGAACAAGCTAAACGATTAGGCTTCTTGGAATGCGGCTTTGCTAAAGCTGATTTTTTAGAAGAAGAAGCCCCGCGATTGGAAAAATGGTTAAAAAACGACTATCATGGAGAGATGCACTATATGGAAAATCATTTTGATAAGCGTTTAGATCCTCGATTGTTGGTAGATGGTGCCAAATCAGTAATCTCTTTATCATATAATTATTTTCCTTCTAAAATTCAGGAAGAAGGAAGTTATAAGATTTCAAAATATGCGTATGGACAAGATTATCATTTTATCATTAAAGATAAACTACGTGAACTATTACAGTTGATTAATGATGAAATAGGAGAAGTTTCAGGTCGTTGTTTTGTAGATTCGGCCCCAGTTATGGAGCGTGCTTGGGCTGAGAAATCAGGGCTTGGTTGGAATGGGAAACATTCGTTATTAATTCAGAAGCAACAAGGTTCATTTTTCTTTTTAGCGGAATTAATTATCGATTTAGAATTAGAATATGATGCACCTTATAAAACAGATCATTGTGGTAGTTGTACTCGTTGTATCGATGCATGTCCAACACAAGCTATTTTGCCTAACAATACAGTTGATGGTAGTAAGTGTATTTCATATGCAACTATTGAGTTAAAAGATGCAATTCCTTCAGAATTTAAAGGAAAAATGCAAGATTGGATGTTTGGTTGTGATGTGTGTCAAGATGTATGTCCTTGGAATCGTTTTTCACAACCACACGAAGAAAGCTTATTTGAACCTCAAGAAAATTTATTACAAATGACAAAACGTGATTGGCAAGAGTTAACACAAGAAACCTTTAGTAAGGTGTTCAAGAAATCGGCAGTAAAGCGTACTAAGTTTTCTGGGTTGCTAAGAAACATTGACTTTATAAAAAAGTAAAATAGCTTTTAAAAGCTATTTTACTTTTTTTTTAATTACTTAGGATTAGTTTCTCCAAAAAAGAACCAGTTTAATCCTTTTTTAATAGGGCTTGTTTCGTTCTTAATTTTTTCAGTTTTCTCTTTAGAAAGCTCTTCGTTAAATAATTTGACTACAAACTCATTGTAAGATTTACCAACTTCTTCTTTTAAATATGCATTAAAGTACATTTCACTTGCCTTCTCTCCTTTAAGTTTCTCTATATCAAGAAGCGTTTTGTATAAAGGTTCTATTTTTTTTATAACTCCATTTGGAACAGCTTTTCTTCTAGCCGTATACCCAACAACTTTTCCTTCTTCATCTTTATCTATACTAAAATCAGTAATAACCCAATAATATTTGCCAGTTCTTGTTAGGTTTTTAACAATAGCATGGAAGTTTTCTCCCTTTTTAAGAGTATCCCATAATACCTTAAAAACAACTTTAGGCATGTCAGGATGGCGAATTATATTATGAGGTTCTCCTACTAATTCTATAGTACTATACTCACAGGTATTAGAAAAAACATCATTAGCATAAAGTATTGTTCCATAAACGTCAGTTTTGCTTACAATAGTTTTTGTTTTGTCCCATTGTACTTCTTCGTCGATAATTTGTCTCAGGGGGGTATTCATATATTTTATTTTTTGGTTTAACATTAAGGCAAAGGTGGGAAGGAATTTAAAGAATAAATATGACTTTTATCAGGTTGTAAATTCTTTCACGTCAGAACAAAATGTATATTTGTAAGTTCAAACAAACAAGAACGAACCTATGAGAGATTCTAGAAAAAGGCATGAAGCACTACTTTATCATGCCAAACCGAAGCCAGGAAAAATAGCAGTAGTACCTACCAAAAAATATGCAACCCAACATGATTTATCGTTAGCATATTCACCTGGTGTAGCAGAGCCTTGTTTAGAAATAGCTAAAGATAAAAACAACGTTTATAAATATACAGCAAAAGGTAATTTAGTAGCGGTTATATCTAATGGAACAGCGGTTTTAGGATTAGGAGATATTGGTCCTGAAGCGTCTAAGCCAGTAATGGAGGGAAAAGGATTATTATTTAAAATTTTTGCTGATATAGATGTTTTTGATATTGAAGTAGATGCAACAGATGTAGATAAGTTTGTTGAAACTGTTAAGGCAATAGCCCCAACTTTTGGAGGAATAAATTTAGAAGATATTAAAGCTCCAGAAGCTTTTGAAATAGAAAGACGATTAAAGGAGGAATTAGATATTCCTGTAATGCATGATGATCAACATGGTACAGCAATCATATCTGCAGCTGCTTTAAAAAATGCACTAGAAATTAATAAAAAAAAATTAGAAGAGGTTAACATAGTAGTTAATGGAGCTGGAGCAGCAGCTATTTCATGTACACGCTTGTATTTAGCTTTAGGGGTTAAACGCGAAAATGTAGTAATGTGTGATAGTAAAGGAGTTATAAGGAAAGATCGAGATAATCTCACCTCACAAAAAGCAGAATTTGCAACAGATAAAGACTTAAACACGTTAGAAGAAGCCATGTTAAATGCAGATGTATTTATTGGTTTGTCTAAAGGGAATGTAGTGAGTCCTGAAATGCTATTGTCGATGGCGAAGAACCCCATTGTTTTTGCAATGGCAAATCCTGAACCTGAAATAACTTACGATTTAGCTATCGAAACCAGAGAAGATATTATTATGGCAACAGGAAGATCAGATAATCCTAATCAAGTGAATAATGTACTAGGGTTTCCTTTTATTTTCCGTGGCGCATTAGATGTACGTGCAAAAAAGATTAATGAAGAAATGAAAATGGCTGCGGTACATGCATTGGCAGATTTAGCAAAAAAATCGGTACCAGAACAGGTAAATATTGTATATGATGAGGTAAGTTTATCTTTTGGAAAAGAGTATATTATACCTAAACCATTTGATCCAAGGTTAATTTATGAAATTCCACCAGCAATTGCAAAAGCAGCAATGGATTCTGGCGTAGCACAAGAACCTATTGATGATTGGGATAAGTATAGAGATGAGTTAATGGATCGTTCCGGAACAGGAAGTAAAGAAGTAAGACTGTTACATAACCGAGCAAAGAAAAACCCAAAGAGATTGGTATTTGCTGAAGCAGACCATTTAGATGTGTTAAAAGCAGCACAAAGGGTATATGAAGAAAAAATTGGTAAGCCAATTTTATTAGGGAGAAGAGAAGTTATATTAGAATTAAAAGCAGAATTGGGCTTTGATGCTGATGTACCAATCATAGATCCAAAAACAGACGAAGAAGAAGAACGAAGAAATCGTTATGCTGAAATATTTTGGAAGTCAAGACAGCGAAAAGGAGTTACTTTTTTAGAAGCTCAAAAATGGATGCGTGAACGTAACTATTTTGCAGCTATGATGGTGAATTCTGGAGAAGCAGATGCGTTAATAACAGGATACTCAAGACCTTATCCTTCTGTAGTGAAGCCGATGTTAGAGTTAATTGAAAAAGATCAAGGTGTAACAAGGGTTGCTGCTACTAATATGATGTTAACAAAACAAGGTCCTATATTTTTAGCAGACACAACAATCAATATTAATCCAACAGCAAAAGATTTAGCTAAGATTACACAATTAACATCAGTGTTGGCTAAAATGTTTGGAATGAAACCTCATGTTGCAATGTTAGGTTTTTCAAACTTTGGGTCATCAAAATCTGAAAGTTCAATTAAAATTAGAGAAGCAGTTTCTTACATTCACCGTAATTATCCTAATGTTGTAGTAGATGGTGAGTTGCAAGCAGATTTTGCTTTAAATCCTGAATTATTAGCAAAAGAGTTTCCTTTTTCAAAATTAAATGGAAAAAGAGCAAACGTTTTGATTTTTCCTAACTTAGAATCAGCAAATATTACCTATAAGTTAATGAAAGCTGTCGATGAAGTAGAAACAATAGGACCAATTTTACTAGGAATGAGTAAACCAGTACATATCTTGCAATTAGGGGCAAGTGTTGATGAAATGGTAAATATGGCAGCAGTTGCTGTAGTAGATGCTCAAAATAAAGAAATGAAAGCTAAAAATAAGGTTTCTCAATAGGTTGTAGACAAATTTTTTTAGAAAAAAAAATTGTCTATTTTAGGCGAATAGAAAAAGTGGCTGAATGATAACACAAATTAAAGGAAAACTTGAGGAAAAAAATCCTACATATGCCGTTGTAGATTGTAACGGAGTAGGGTACTTAATGCATATTTCTTTAAACACATATTCATCATTACCAAATGATGAATATGTGTTGTTGTATACACACTTATCTGTTAGGGAAGACGCACATACACTATATGGTTTTTCAACAAAAATTGAAAGAGAAGTTTTTCGATTGTTAACATCAGTTTCTGGAGTAGGCCCTAGCACAGCAAGAACTATGCTTTCTTCGATGACTTCAGAGGAGGTTTCACAAGCAATAGCTTCCGGAAATGTCAAGTTAATTCAATCAGTTAAGGGAATAGGAGCCAAAACAGCACAACGAGTAATTGTAGACTTAAAAGATAAGGTTTTAAAAACCTTTGATGTTGACGAAGTTTCTGTGATACAGAACAATACAAATAAAGAAGAAGCGTTATCTGCTTTAGAAGTTCTTGGGTTTGCTCGGAAGCAGGCCGATAAGGTTATTAGTAATTTATTAAAAGAAACACCTGATGCAAGTGTTGAGATACTTATTAAACAGGCGTTAAAAAAAATATAAAAAAAGTTGGAGAAAGCAGTTATGAATAGACTACTTACAACACTTGCTATTTTAGTAAGTGTTGTTTCGTTTTCACAAAATACTCAAAATAACAGTACAAAAACTGTAAAAAATGATACTGTAATTCCCCTTAAATATAATTTTAAATACAACCAAAATGGTACTCTTTATTTAAGTAACCCTACACAGAAAATAGTTACTTACGATAAGGCTTTAAATAAGTTTATGGTTGTTGAAAAAATAGGTGACTATTATATTGGAACTCCTATTTTTATGACCCCTAAAGAGTATGATGAATATCGATTTAAAAACGACCTAAAAGAATATTTTAAAGAAAAAGTAGATGCAACCAATCCTAAAAAGAAAGGAAGTGAAGCTGCACGTAAAAACTTACTTCCTAAGTATTATGTAAATTCTAAATTTTTCGAATCTGTTTTTGGAGGTAACACTGTTGAGGTAAACCCAACAGGGCAAATAAATATTAAACTAGGAGGAGTATACCAAAATAATGAAAATCCTCAAATTTCGGTAGAAAACCAAAGTAGTTTTACATTTGATTTTGATCAACAAATTAGTGCAAGTTTACAAGCGAAGGTAGGAAAGCGATTAAAAGTAACGGCGAATTATGATACCCAATCTACTTTTGATTTTCAAAATGTCATCAAATTAGAATATAGCCCTACAGAAGATGACATTATTAGAAATATAGAGGCGGGTAATATAAGCATGCCTATAAAAAACTCCTTAATTAATGGTGCACAGTCACTTTTTGGTGTAAAAACAGAGTTACAGTTTGGTAAAACATATATAACAACAGCTTTCTCACAACAAAATTCACAGTCTAAAACAGTAGTTGCCGAAGGAGGAGCAACCATAGAACCGTTTGAATTGCGAGCTTCAGATTACGATAATGATCGACATTTCTTTTTATCACAGTATTTTAGAGAAAATTATAAAGAAGCCTTAGAAAACTATCCTTTAATTAATAGTCCAATAAATATTACTAGGGTTGAAGTATGGGTAACGAACAGAAATCAAAATGTAAGCGACTATCGTAGTATTGTTGCTTTTGCCGATTTAGGAGAATCTGAAGATTTTAATGAGGTGAACCCTTCAGAGATAACAACAATACCAGGAGCAATATCAGTCAATTCTAAAATTTTACCATATAATGGGGTAAATAATTTAAGTTCTCTATTGGCTGCAAATTCAGGAGGAGTTAGAGACGTTGCAACAATAGACAATGCTATTAATGGAGTTGGGATACCACCACGACAAGGTTTTAACTATTCTTATTTACAGAACGCTCGTAGATTACAGCCTAATGAATTTAAATTACAACCACAATTAGGGTTTATTTCATTAAATAGACGATTAAATGATGGAGAAGTATTAGCTGTAGCTTTTGAATATACTGTAGTAGGTGCCTCTGGTGGAGAAACTGTATTTAAAGTAGGAGAATTCTCTAATGATGGAGTTATAGCACCTGCAAATATTGTAGTTAAGTTATTACGTAGTGAAATTTTAAATACAACAAGACCTGGGGATGATACAGAAGCTTTCCCAACGTGGAGATTGATGATGAAAAATATATATGCTTTAGGAGCTTTTCCATTACAACGTGATGGATTTCGTTTTGAGTTATTATATAGAGATGATGAAACAGGGACTTTACAAAACACATTACAAAATGCGCAAACTCCTGGAATAACAGATAAACCATTGTTGCGTATCTTAAATTTAGATAAATTAGACCAAAGTGAATATGCTGTTCCTAATGGAGATGGTTTCTTTGATTATGTAGAAGGAATAACAGTGAATTCTGAAAGAGGATATATTTTATTTCCTGAACCAGAACCATTTGGAAATGATTTAAAAGATGAGCTTACCAACCCAGTAGATCAAGACAAATATGTGTTTGAAGAGCTATATTTGACCACGAAAATTCAAGCAAAGAATGAATATCAAAACTTAGATAAATTCTTTTTAAAGGGATATTTTAAATCAGAAACAAGTAGAGGTATTTCTTTAGGAGCCTTCAACGTTCCGAGAGGTTCGGTACGAGTTACTGCAGGAGGAAGACAATTGGTAGAAGGGATAGATTATGTGGTAGATTATCAATTAGGACGCGTGCAAATTCTAGACCCAGGTTTAGAGGCTTCAGGAATACCCATCAATGCTTCTGTAGAAAACAATACTTTTTTTAACCAACAAAGAAAAACATTTTTTGGAGTAGATATTGAACACCGTTTTTCTGATGATTTTATTTTAGGAGGAACTTTTTTAAACGTTAGTGAAAAACCAATTACACCAAAGGTGAATTTTGGAGGAGAACCTATAGATAATGTGATGTTAGGGTTAAATTTAGACTATTCTTCTGAAGTACCCTATTTAACAAAATTAGCTAACAAATTACCATTTGTTGAAACAGAAGTACCTTCCAATGTTTCTGTACGAGCTGATATAGCATATTTATTACCAGGTTCTCCAAGTGGTATCAATGTAGATGGCACTGCAACCTCTTATTTAGATGATTTTGAAGCTTCCCAAATACCAATCAACTTAAACTCACCACAACAATGGTTTTTGGCAAGTACGCCAGAATCACAAGGGTTTGATGGAGGTGCTTTTGGTTTAGAGTACAACTATAAGAGAGGGAAATTAGCATGGTATAATATTGATCAATTATTTTATGGAGGTGGAAACAGACCAAGTAATATTGATGAAAATGAACTATCGAGAGATGAAGTCCGTCAAATTCGGTACAACGAATTGTTTCCAAATACTGACTTAGATATTACACAACAAAATTTAGTTAGAACGTTAGATTTAGCGTATTACCCTGCAGAAAGAGGTCCATACAATTATAATGAAAATGCTAATACGATAACTGCTGAAGAACGTTGGGGAGGAATAATGAGATCATTAACTACCAATAATTTTGAACAAGCAAATGTTGAATACATTCAGTTTTGGTTAATGGATCCTTATGAAAATTATTCTATTACAACCGAAGAAGGCTTGCCAGTAGGAATTAATCCAAATGATCCCACAAATCAGGTAGGGAAATTATTTATAAACCTTGGAAATGTCTCTGAAGATATTTTAAAGGACGGAAGGAAGCAGTATGAAAATGGGTTGCCTGCTGATGGACAAAAAGCAGATGGAGGTAATGTTCGTACGTCTATTTGGGGAGATACTCCAATTAATCCATCAATTTTATATGCTTTTGATTCTAGTAACGATGCAAGAATAAACCAAGATATTGGTTTAGATGGATTAAGCGATGAGGAGGAGAAAATTAAATTCCCAGCATTTGCAGGATTAGATGATCCGGCAGGAGATAACTTTCAGTTTTTTAGAGGAGGAGCTATTGAGAGTATAGATCCGTCAGTTTTATCTCGTTATAAAAATTATAATGGAACCGAAGGTAATTCACCTACAGCAAGTCAATCAAACGAATCTTACCCTACATCTTCAACAACGTATCCAGATACGGAAGACATCAATAAAGATCAAACGATGAACCCTGTGAACAGTTATTTTGAGTACGAAGTGTCTCTTAATAAATCAGATTTACAGTTAGGACAAAATCATATTATCGATATAAAAACACAAGATGTAACACTTTTAAACGGAGCCACAAGAACTACGAAATGGTATCAATTTAGAATTCCTGTAAGAAATGTTACCGATGCTCAAAAAATTAATGGAATTACCGATTTTAATAGTATTCGTTTTATACGAATGTTTCTAACCCAATTTAGAATGCCTGTGGTGTTACGTTTTGGAGAGTTAGAATTAGTGAGAGGAGATTGGCGTCGTTACACAAAAACATTGCCAGATACTGGAGTTCCAGTTGATTTAGATTCAGATGAATTAAACAAGTTTGAAGTAGGAGTTGTGAGTATTGAGCAAAATCAAGACCGTTATAAACTTCCACCAGGAATTCAAAGAGAACGATTACAAGGAACAAATAGAATACAACGCCAAAATGAACAATCGGTAACTTTAAAAATAACTGATTTAGAGGCTGACGAAGCTAGGACTATTTATAAAAACATTAGTATTGATATGCGTAGGTATAAGAAATTACGTATGTTTTTGCACGCAGAAACCCCTAATACTCCAGCTGCTGCCAATGATGATGAAATGGTAGCGATTATTCGTTTAGGTACCGATTTAAATGATAATTATTACGAAATAGAAAAACCTTTAAAACTATCAACGTCGAATACTTCATCTTTAGATGTTTGGCCTAAAGAAAACAACTTAGATATTCCTTTAGAAGAATTAGCAAATTTAAAAATAGAAAGACCAACAGGAACAGGAACAAGTATTACAGATGTATTTACTTCAACCAGTTCTAATGGTTTAACAATATCAGTAAAAGGAAATCCAACGTTAGCACAAGTAAGAACAGTAATGTTAGGAGTTAAAAATTCTACAGTTACAGATAAAACAGTTGAGGTTTGGTTTAACGAATTAAGAGCTGTTGAATTTGATAATAAAGGAGGTTGGGCAGCTGTGGTAAATGCAGACGCAAATATGGCTGATGTGCTAGATATATCATTAGCAGGAAGAATGTCAACCGTTGGTTTTGGAAATGTAGAAGATCGTGTACAACAAAGAAGTATTGAAGAAATAAAGCAATATAGTATAGCTACGAATGTTCAATTAGGAAAAATGATGCCTAAAAAATGGAACATGCAAGTACCAATGAGTTATAGCTATGGAGAAGAGTTCAGAGATCCGAAGTATGATCCTCAATTTCAGGATGTACCATTAGAAGATGCTGTTGATAAAAACCCAAACAGTAAGAATTCACAAGACTATACGAGAAGAAAAAGTATTAGCTTTATAAATGTAAAAAAGAATAGAAATCCAGAAAGCAAGAAAAAACCTAAATTTTATGATGTAGAAAACTTTTCTGCTTCATATTCACACAGTGAAGAGTTTCATAAAGATTATAATATTGAAAAATACGAGAATAAAAATGTAATGGCCGGGGCTAGTTATAACTTTAACTTTACTTCTTTCAATATTGAACCTTTTAAAAAGTCAGAAACATTTAAAGGTAAGTATTTACAATTTATAAAAGATTTAAATTTTAACCCTGTACCAAAAACAATAGCATTAAATTCAAGAATTAATAGAAACTATAACAGTCAACAGTCTAGAAATTTAATTCAAAATATTGGCTTAACAGCCCAACCAGAACTTGTACAAAGAAGGTTTTTATTTAATTGGGATTATACGATAGGTTTCGATTTAACAAAATCATTACAATTAAACTTTAATGCAACCAATAATTACATCTACGATAGTTTTGGAGAAGATGAGCAGTTGGAAGTATACGATCAATTTTTTAGTATAGGAAGGCCCGATAACTACCACCAAAAGCTAAATGCGACTTACAAATTACCATTAGATAAATTTCCGTTTTTAAAGTTTATTAGTGCAGATTATGGCTATACTGCTGATTTTGATTGGAAGGCAGGATCACAAAGTTACGTAGAGCAGATTGGAAACATGATTCAAAATGCCAATACACACAACTTAAATACGAATTTAGATTTTGGACGCTTTTATAAAACTTTAGGGTTAGATAAATTGTTGCTAAAAGGAACAAAAAAACTCCCCACCCAAAAAGGAAAGGCAACTCTAGGAGGAAGCCAAGTGGCTCAAAAAGCAAAGCTTAAAAAGAAAGCTTCTTTTGGGCAAAAATTAGCAAAAGGAGTATATGACGTGTTAACATCTGTAAAAAGAGCAAAAATTAGCTACTCACAAAACAATGGAACTTTATTGCAAGGATATAAACCCTCAGTTGGTTTATTCGGAAGAAATAGTTTTGATGGAGGTTTAGCCCCAACCTTGGGGTTTGTTTTTGGTAGCCAAACAGATATTTTAAATAGAGCAATTGAAAATGGATGGTTAATTACTAGAAACTCTGGAGAAGATTATTACAGTAAGAACTATGCTAAAACAAGGTATAAGAAGTTAGATTATAATGTATCAGTAAAACCATTTAAAGATTTAACTATTGATTTACGTGGAAACAGAATTCAAACAAGTAATTTATCACAACAGTTAGATGTTGTTTCAAATGGTAGTGGAGGTTTTGAACAAGATCCTAATATTAAACCTTTTGAAACGGGAAACTACAGTATAAGTCATTTTATGTTAGGAACAGTTTTTACCGATAATGAAGAACTGTATCAGAAGTTTTTAGAGTATAGACAAACAATTTCAGGAAGAATAGCTAAAGAAGAAGGAATAGCTGTGAACGACCCTGATTCTGAAAGTAACAATCCGGGATTTAAAACGAATGGGCAGCAAGCTATGTTACCAGCATTTATTGCCGCATATTCAGGAAATAGCCCGAATTCAGTAAGCACAGGAATCTTTAAAAATATACCAATTCCGAATTGGACACTACGTTACAATGGGTTTATGAAAAATAAGTGGTTTAAGAAAAACTTTAGCTCATTTACATTATCACACGGTTACAAATCGTCTTATACCATAGGTAATTACACTAATAATCTACAGTACGATTCAAATACACCAACAAATACAAATACTTCTGGTAATTATCAACCAGAACTCTTAATTTCGTCCGCAACTTTAATTGATGAATTTTCACCATTAATAAAAGTTGATTTTAGAATGAAAAATTCAATTTCATTTAAAGGAGAGGTGAGAAGAGATAGAACATTAACATTAAACTTTAACAACAATACTTTAACAGATATAAAAGGAACAGAATATGTTTTAGGATTTGGATATAAGATTAGAGATGTTAAATTTGTCACCAGATTTACAGGGAAGAAAGAAACCTTAAAAGGAGATATAAATCTAAGAGCAGATATTTCGTTAAGAGATAATTTAACGTTAATAAGAAGTGTTGATGAAGAAAATAGTCAGATTACAGGAGGAGAGAAATTATTTGGATTAAAATTCATTGCAGATTATAATTTAAGTAGCAACTTAACAGCATCTTTTTATTATAACCATCAAACGTTTGAGTATGCAGTTTCTACCACTTTTCCAAGACAATCTATTAATGCAGGAATTAATTTAGTATACAACTTAGGAAATTAAAACAAACACTATAAAAATAATTACAATGAACATTCCATCAGAATTAAAGTACACCAAAGACCACGAATGGGTTAAAGTAGAAAATGGTGTAGCAACTATTGGTATTACTGATTTTGCACAAGGAGAGTTAGGAGATGTCGTATACGTTGACGTTGATACGTTAGATGAAGAACTAGATACTGAAGAGGTTTTCGGTTCTGTAGAAGCTGTAAAAACAGTTTCAGACCTATTTATGCCTTTATCAGGAGAGGTAGTTGAGTTTAATGAAGCATTAGAAGACGAACCAGAATTGGTAAATTCAGATCCTTATGGAAAAGGATGGATGATAAAAGTAAAATTATCAGACGATTCACAAGTAGCAGACCTATTAAGTGACCAAGCGTATAAAGAACTTATTAAAGGATAAACTAACCATAATAGCAATACTAATAACATTAAGTATTGCTATTATTAGTTTAATCAAACTAGGAAAAGTACCCATACAAATTACTCATATAGATAAGTTAGAGCATGTTTTTGCTTACTTCGTATTAAGTTTGGTATGGTTGTTAGCTTTAAAAGCAACAAAAATTAATAAATATATTATTATTTTTTGTTGTTTTCTTTACGGCATAATTATTGAAGCTTTACAAATTACAGTAACCTCGTATAGATCGGGAGAGATTTTAGATATAATAGCAAACTCGACAGGTATTTTAATAGCTTTTATTATTTATAACTATTTTTTTAAGAAAAAAAAAGCTATTTAAAGATTAAGCTTGTAAAAGTTGAAATAAATTAATTAAATTAGCGAACTATTAAAAACATTTAGGATGGAAATTAAGAAAAATCCAAAATCAAACTTAGAGAATTATAGTAAACTATTTATCCAAATAGGTTTGGTTTTTGCTTTATTTGTAACGTATGTTGCTATTGAAAATAAAACATATGATAAAGAGTATGGAGAGTTAGGTATGGCTAATATGGCTTCTGATATTGAAGAAGAAACTATCGAACTTCAAATTGAACCACCAAAACCAAAACCAAGTACACCACCACCACCAGCTCCTGAAAAAATTGAAGTAGTAGAAGACGAGAAGGAAGTAGAAGAAACAGTTATTGAATCTACTGAGACCGATGAATCTGAAGAAATCGTTGTTGAAGATATTGAAGAGGTTGAAGAGATAGAGGAAGTGGTAGAAGATGTACCTTTCGCTATTATTGAAGAGGTTCCTGTATTTCCAGGTTGTACTGGCACAAAAGCTCAAAAGAAAGCATGTTTAAACAAGCAATTACAAAAGCACGTTCAACGTAACTTTAATGCAGAACTAGCTAATGAGTTAGGTTTATCACCAGGAAAGAAAAGAATCTATGTTCAATTTAAGATTGACAAGGATGGTTCTATCACAAGTGTTGCTGCTAGAGCTCCGCATCCAAGATTAAAAAAGGAAGCAGAGAGAGTTGCTAGAAAGATACCAAAAATGCAACCAGGTAGACAAAGAGGTAGAGCAGTAAGAGTTGGTTACACGTTACCTATTACATTTAACGTAGAGTAATAACTACTTATGTATAAAAAAATAAAAAAAGCAACCCTAAATGGGTTGCTTTTTTTATTGGCATTGTCCCGTCCTGAAATAAGTTGACACAAAATCGACTTATTATGAGTAAAGGAGTAAACAAGCGGGTTAAGCGCACCCAACGCGATTACAATTTAGGCTTTAAATTAGCCTTAGTAGCCGAGGTAGAAAAAGGCAACTACACCTATAAGCAGGTACAAAAAGTCTATGGTATTCAAGGTAGGAGTACTGT
>NZ_CAZEQR010000021.1:0-25197 GCF_964513795.1 Tenacibaculum sediminilitoris
CTTTTCCATGCCGCCGTATTTCTTGCGCCAGTAATAAAATGTACTCTTATCAATACCTAATTCTCTGGATAAATCTCCTACAGATCTTCCTTGTTCATTCTCCTTGAGAGCCTTAATGATTTGACTCTCGCTAAATTTGCTGATTTTCATAATGACAGTTTGAATTTAAAGTTAGTAAATTCGAATTTATAACTGTCCTGTTTTTGGGGAAGCCTACAAAAGGATGAAAGAAATAGGAGGTTATTGTGAGTGTTCAATAGACAAAATACAGAAGAACTTTACACAAAAAGAATACATTGAGATTAGTAAAGAAGATATGAAGGTTCAAGAAGAGAAATTACTGCCAAGTTTTAAGAATTGTTTAAATGAATACCAAGAGAAAATAAAAAAGAGAAGCTCCAATTAAAAACTTCCCTTTTTTTATATGGTTGTAAGCTAAAGTTTACGAAAACATTTTCGCTACTTTCTCAGCTTTTCTACTTTCAGAATAATCGTAAAAACCTTCACCAGATTTAACACCTAACTTACCTGCTGTAACCATGTTTACTAATAACGGACATGGAGCGTACTTAGGGTTTTTAAATCCGTCATACATTACGTTTAAGATAGATAAACAAACATCTAACCCAATAAAATCAGCTAATTGTAAAGGTCCCATAGGGTGTGCCATTCCTAGTTTCATTACAGTATCAATTTCAGCAACACCAGCAACACCGTTGTATAAAGTTTCAATACTTTCATTAATCATTGGCATTAAAATACGGTTGGCAACAAAACCAGGGTAATCATTTACTTCAACAGGAACTTTATTAATTTTCTTAGTTAAATCAACTGTAAAGGCCATTACTTCATCAGAAGTGTTGTACCCTCTAATGATTTCAACCAATTTCATAATTGGCACAGGGTTCATAAAGTGCATTCCAATTACTTTTTCTGGTCTGTTGGTAGCTGCTGCAATTTGAGTAATTGAGATTGATGAAGTGTTGGTAGCTAAAATGGTATCTTCATCACAAGCTTCATCTAAATCTTTAAAGATTTTAAGTTTTAGGTCAACATTTTCAGTAGCAGCCTCAACAACTAAACTAGTGTTTTGAACACCTTCTTTAATAGAAGTATGTGTAGTAATGTTGTTTAAGGTATTATTTTTATCGTCTTCAGTAATTTTTTCTTTCGCTACCATTCTGTCTAAGTTTTTAGTAATGGTTGCTAAACCTCTATCTAAGGAAGCTTGCGAAATGTCGATAAGTTGAACATTGTATCCAAATTGAGCAAACGTATGCGCAATTCCGTTCCCCATTGTTCCTGCTCCTATTACGGCGATATTTTTCATGTTGTTGTGTGTTTTAATAGTAGGAGAAATAAACTCCAATTACTTTATTATTTTGCGGATTATTATTTGAAATTTTTAGTTGCAAACTATCATTTTTTTGAATTGACTCCTACATCGTAGCCTTATTTCTAAAGTTTGAGTTGTATGTTCTGTTTTCAAAATAATATTGATAATAAATTTTTTAATGAAATCCTATGTCTTTAATTTCATCAACTATCTTTATAGAGTCAATTTGAGTGTTTACTTTTTTAGTTTTACCAAAAAAGAAAGCTATGTTCCCATTATTCCATAAAAAATATAATCCTCCAAAGAATATTATAAAGTATAATAAAGAACCAAACGCTCTAAGAGAATTCATTTTTTAAAAACAGTCTATAATTTGATGTGCTACACGTAAAGATTCAGTACCTTGACTTAAAGAAACAATAGGGGTAGTGTTATTAAGAATAGCATTTGCAAACGACTCTAACTCATCTAAAATAGCGTTGTTAGTAACTACTTCAGGATTGTCGTAATAAATCTGCTTTTTAACACCTTCAGCATTTTGTAAAATCATAGCAAACTCATCAGGTTTCTCTGGTACATCTTTCATTCTAACAACTTCCGATTGCTTTTCTAAAAAGTTCACAGAGATGTAAGCGTCTTTTTGAAAAAAACGACTCTTACGCATATTCTTCATTGAAATTCTACTTGCTGTTAGGTTAGCAACACACCCGTTTTCAAATTCAATACGAGCATTGGCAATATCAGGAGTTTCTGAAATTACGGATACACCACTAGCATGTATGTTTTTTATTTTTGAATTTACAACCGATAAAATAATATCAATATCATGAATCATTAAATCTAAAACTACAGGCACATCTGTTCCTCTAGGATTAAATTCAGCTAAACGATGTGTTTCAATAAACATTGGTGTGTCAATCAAGTCTTTTACAGCCATAAAAGCAGGATTAAAACGCTCAACATGTCCAACTTGTCCACGTACATGGTATTGACTAGCCAAAGTTCTTATAGCTTCTGCCTCTAATACAGTATTGGTAATAGGTTTTTCAATAAAAATATGTTTTCCTTTCTCAATAGCTTGTTTAGCACAATCAAAATGAGAAAGCGTTGGAGTGACAATATCAACTACTTCAACAGCATCAATTAATGCTTCTACTGAATCGAATAATTTATAACCAAATTCATCAGCTACTTTTTGTGCGTTTTCTGTAAAAGGATCATAAAACCCTACTAATTCATATTTTTCTGATTGTTGTAACAAACGCAAATGGATTTTTCCTAAGTGACCTGCGCCTAAAACTCCAGCTTTTAACATAAGTGAAAGATTATTAGTTATTTGATTGGTTTGTTGAAAAAGAAATGATTTCTACAAAAAATCAACGCAAACAAAGATACACTTTTATACAGATTTATTACTACTTTTATCCTGCCGAAATTTTATAATTAATGAGACCCATAATGGGTGTTTTAAATAAGAGATAATAGGTTTTATAGTAATTTAACTAGTAACTCCTATTGGTAGAGTAATATAAGAATGAAGGACACAACCAAACATCAAGGACTTAGAAATCAATTAGCAAACGTTTTAGAAGCAAAAGGAATTAATGACGAAAAAGTGTTAAAGGCTATCAGAAAAATTCCAAGACATTTGTTTATGGATAGTAGTTTTGAAGCACACGCGTATCAAGACAAAGCTTTTCCTATTGCTGCTGAACAAACAATCTCCCAACCTTATACGGTGGCATTTCAATCACAAGTGTTAGAAGTAAAACCAGGTGATAAAGTATTAGAAATAGGAACTGGATCTGGATACCAAACAGCAGTGCTGTTAGAATTGGGTGCAGAAGTGTTTTCAATAGAAAGACAACATGAGCTGTTTAAAAAAACTTCAATGTTTTTACCAAAATTGGGGTATAAACCTAAGCGATTTATTTTTGGAGACGGTTATAAAGGTTTACCAGAAGAAGCTCCTTTTGATAAAATAATTGTAACAGCTGGGGCTCCTTATGTACCTAAAGCATTATTAGGACAAATTAAAGTAGGAGGTAGGTTGTTGATTCCTGTGGGAGATAAAGAGCAAGTAATGACACTTTTTATAAGAAAATCACCCAAAGAGTTTGAAAAACATGAGTTAGGTGGTTTTAGATTTGTGCCTATGTTAAAAAAGAAAAATTAATTATTAAAGCTAAATTATATTATGAAAAAAGAAAAAAAATGTATTATGTTATTACTGGAATGGAAATTATATTAATGTTTACTATCAAATTTGCTTTTGAAAAAGGAACTTTACTGGAAGAAATTATAGTAAAGTAAAAAAATCCGCCTAAAAAAGCGGATTTATTGAATTTGAATAAAGAAACACCAGTTTATTCAGCAATTACTATTTCAGTTGCATCGGCAACTACTACTATCTCTTGCTGTTGATGTTGTTTTTGTTTGTTTGTATTAGTTTTAGCTAAACCGCATGGACTAGTACTTCCGCAAGAAGAAAAACCTAATAAACTAACAGTACAAATTGCAATAAATACGACTCTTTTCATCATTCTCTGTTTTAATAAAAATCAAATATACATATTTCTAATCAAGTCACCAGAATTTTCCTTCTTTTCAATAACGTTAAATGCTACCATTTTATTTTGTATGTCCGTAATTAAATTTTCGGTAACAGGTTCACCATCATTCCATTCAGTAATAGATAACCATTTTTGAATGTCATCTAGTTGTTGTTCATATCTATTCGCCAGAATTTCATCTATATTATCAAAGTCTTTAAATTCTTTAGTACAGTTATTAATAATATCGTGTACTTTTTTTACTTCCTCAAAATGGTTTTCTAGTATTTCATTACGAACAGCAATTACAAAACAAGGCCATGGAGTAGGGCAGTTACCAATTCTTCTAAAAGTACCATTATCTACTAATGGCTTGGTGGTAAAGTGTTCCCACATAAAATAATCGGCTTCTCCGTTAGTTAAAGCATCAATTCCACCTTGCAAATCTCCAACTACTTTAAATTGTAATTTATTAATGTCCCAACCATTGTTATGAGCATTTACAATAGCCATGAGTTGTGAGCCAGAACCAAATCGGCTAATGGCTACTGTGGCATTCTCTAAATCATCAATTGTTTTAAATTTAGAGTTCGCAGCAACATGAATTCCCCAAACGAGCGAACTTTTCACAAAGGTTTGTGTAATTTTTGATGGATTCCCATTAATAATATCTTTTATAATTCCTTCGGTAAGTACTAAGGCAATGTCAACTTCACCTGAGCGTAAAGCTTTCGCCATAGCTCCTGTACCTCCAGGGTAATCTTCCCAGCGTAGGTTAATACCTTCTTTGGTGTATTCTTTGTTTTTTAAAGTGATGTACCATGGGTAATTAAAGTGCTCTGGAACACCACCTATTTTTAACTTTAGCATTTATTCAACTAATTTGTCTAGGGTATAAATAATCAATTCGTTAACTACTTTATACGGATCTTCACTAAACGTTCCGTTAGCTCTGTTGGCAATAATAGCATTCATTGAAGCAGCATTATGACCTAGTAATTTTGCTAATCCGTAAATGGCAGAAGTTTCCATTTCTAGGTTAGTAATTCGATGATTTTTATATTTGAAACTGTCTATTTTTTTATTTAAATCGGGATCCTGTATAGGCAAGCGTAATACACGTCCTTGTGGTCCGTAGAAACCACCTGCAGTTGCTGTAATTCCTTTAAACACCTTATCAGATAGTAATTTAGTTTCTAGTTCTTTGCCATTAGAAATTATTAGAGGATATGATTTTTTAACACTCCAATTGGTATGTTTAATAAAGGCCTCTTCAATATCAGGATGTGAAATTTCATTTGCTTTATAAGATTGTAGCATTCCGTTTAAATCTAATCCGTGAGAGCTTAATAAGAAGCTATCAACAGGGATATCGGTCTGTAAAGAACCAGAAGTTCCAATTCTTGTAATATTTAAAGCGGTATGTTTTTCTTTTATTTGGCGAGTGTTTAAATCAATATTCACTAAAGCATCTAACTCGTTTAAAACAATATCAATATTATCAGAACCTATTCCTGTAGAAATTACAGAAATTCTTTTTCCTTTATAGGTACCCGTAGTAGTTTTAAATTCTCTTTTTTGGGTACTATATTCTATAGTATCAAAGTATTTGGTAACTTTATCAACACGATATTGGTCTCCAACAAAAATAATATCGGTGGCAATGTATTCAGGTCTTAAGTTCAAATGGTAAATACTACCATCAGGATTTAAGATGAGCTCAGAATGTTGTATACTCATTTACGATGTAATTTTTAACAGCTTATCAGTAGAGTTTACATAGAGATAGCTGTATTTTTTAGCGCCACCAAGGTACGAAAAATCAGAACGAATTTTAGCATAATAGTTCGTTTGGTTTAGTAGTACTTTTTTTCCTGTTTTACTAAGTTTTACAGGATTAAAAGAGGTAAAAAGCTTTTTAAGGCTTTCAAGTTTGTTAATGTATTGAATGTCACCAAATCCGTAGTTTTCTTGATGCGTTAATAAGTTGGCTATAAATTCATCTTGGTTCGCAAATGTATGTTCGTTGGCTATTTTTAAAATATTGTTTTCTAGGTGATTTAACCCATTTTCAATAGAAGGGAAGCGAAGTAAATGAGCTTTTATAGCACTCTCTAAATATACGAATGGTGATTTAGGATTAAATTTATGTGCATTTTCAAGGGGTAATGGACTATCAGAGCAGTATAGTTGCCAGATATAATCGGCATACTCTATATCGTCTTGAGAAAGTTCTATTTTATTTTTAAAGTGCTTTTTTAATTGGTTATCAGATAATTCACCTAAACCATATAATTTTTTAGAGTTATCTACTTTACCACTTGTTACTAAAGAGATTTTGTGATTTTTACGATATCTTTTTAGCCAACTGATTACTGCTAACATGTTTATTTGACAAAACAAATCGTATTCAAACCATAAAACAATCTCTTCTTGTTGTTTTTGATTACAAAGGTTGCGGTATTCTTTAAGGGTATAATCTATAAACTTCTTCTTAGTAACTTTATAGGTAGTTTTAAAAAAATCAAAACGTGTTTTCCAAAAATCTTCACTACCTACATCTACTGATGTTTTTCCTTCACATAACATTTCACGCCATGTAATAATATCGCCTTCAATATTTAATTTTTGAAGTCTTTGAGTTGTGAGATCTCCATTGGTTATGTGTAATAAAGAATGTTTCATGATTTTAGGGAATTAGTTGATTTCTTTATATAAAATAAACGGTTTATTTTATACGTTATTATTTATTAGATGGTATTTAACACTTTACAAAAGTTGTAAATATAAAAAAAATGTCGAAGAATAAAATTCTCGACATTTTTACTTATCCACCAACGCGTTTTACGTTGAATCCTTTATCTTTTAAAAGTTGCATTATAGTATCTCTATAATCACCTTGAATAATAATTTTATCATCTTTAAAACTACCACCAACACTTAACTTGGTTTTAATTTCTTTAGCAAGTTTTTTAAAGTCTTGTGTAGCCCCGTTATAGCCATCTATAATGGTAACGGGTTTTCCTTTGCGTTTTTCATATTTACAAAGAATAGGTTCTTCTTGTAGCCAGACATCAGGTTTTTTTTCTTCAGATTTTTCTTCAAACTGATGATCTGGGAATAGGTTTTTTAATTGATCTTGTAAATCCATTAAATTTATTTTTTCAATCCTAATTCGCGTAAACGTTCATCTAAAAACTCACCTGCAGTAATATCTTCAAACTGTTTAGGGTTGTTTTCATCAATACAGTTATCTAAAACATTTAGTTTCATGTCAGAAACAGGGTGCATAAAAAACGGAACTGAATAACGTGATGTTCCCCATAATTCTTTTGGAGGGTTCGTTACACGGTGAATTGTTGATTTTAATTTGTTGTTACTGTGACGTGATAACATATCGCCAACATTAATCATTAATTCATCATCTTCGGCTATAGCATCAATCCATTCTCCTTTATGGTTTTGTACTTGTAAGCCTTTTCCTTGGGCTCCCATTAGTAATGTAATTAAGTTAATATCACCATGAGCAGCTGCTCTTACAGCGCCTTTAGGTTCAGTAGTTATAGGAGGGTAGTGAATTGGACGTAAAATACTATTTCCATTTTTGATGTAATTATCAAAATATGTTTCTTCTAATTCTAAATGTAACGCTAATGAACGTAAAACGTATTTGGCAGTTTTTTCTAACATTTGGTATGCCTCCTTACCAACTTTATTAAAGTCAGGAAGTTCTTCAACAATTACATTTTCGGGGTATTCGTTTGCGTATTTTGAGTCTGCATCAACATACTGGCCAAAGTGCCAAAACTCTTTTAAATCTCCTTCTTTTTTTCCTTTTGCACTTTCTTTACCAAATGAAACATATCCTCTTTGACCTCCAATACCTGGAATTTCATACTTCTCTTTTATATTTGTAGGTAAATCAAAAAACTTTTTGATTTCAGTATATAAATTGTCTACTAATTCATCGTCTAAAAAGTGCCCTTTTAAGGCTACAAATCCTATATTCTCATAAGCGTCACCAATTTCATTGATGAATTTTTGTTTTCTTTCTGCATCATCTGATAAAAAATCTGCTAAGTTTACGCTTGGGATTTTATTCATTGTTAATAAGTTTTATTATTCAGACTGTAAAGTTAGTGAAATCAAGTGTATGCTGATAATTTATTTATTAACAAAAGGGATTAAGTATGATATTGTGTAATTAAATCCGAAGCCTGTACTACTCTCAAATACACGATTAAAACCAGGGGCATATAAGGTTTTAAATCCTTTTTGGTCGTCAATACTTAACATGATTTTATATGAAAAGCTAAAACCAATAAACAAGTTTTTAAAAGTTTCGACTTTTATACCTAATTGCAATTCAGTCCAATGCGCAGTTAACCCCGTGTCTGTTATAGGTGTTTGTATAGAAGGAGTTGAAGGAAAATAAGGTGTTGTGCCTTCTGAACCTGAAGATACGTTAGGTGTGTAGCTGTTTAAAGTATGGTCAAACATAGCAAACCCATAACGCATACCTACATAAATTTCATTATTCATGTCTAACCAGTTTTCGTATGCATTATAATTAGCGCCAAACCTAATATAACTTCCTTTTGAAGTTGATGAAGTAAAGTCTTCAAAGGTAATTTCTTTTTCATATCCTAACTCAGTTGCAACATACCACTTTTCAGATACTCTATAATCACCTACTAATTCTAAACCACTGTAACTTTTATCAACAATAGTAAGAACTGGTTTGCTAATATCGGCACCTATACGTAAACCGTATCCAGTTTTATAAGTGATAGTATCCTTTTTTGTTTCTGTAGTATTCAATTGTGAATATCCGTTCACAAATATTAATAGAAAACATAAATTAATGAAATACTTGTACATGGGCGCTAGCTTGATTATCGATTAAAGGAATTTGATTAGTAGATAAGCTGCTTATCCAACCAGAATGACTTAAGTTAACATCTTTAAAAATAACTCTGAAACCACACGAACGAGACACATAGTCGTCTTCAGGGGTGTATTCAATAGTAAGCGTAGCCGTTTGGTTATTTGCTATATTACCATCTACATCATTCATTTTTAATGTATATACTGTTTTTTGGGATAAACTATTTAAAGGAATAGCAATACTATCTGCTGTCCTATTGGTAAAAAGGCTATCGGTTTTCCCTTCTGCAATTACAGATAAACGTTCTACATTTTTTAAATCATTCGTGTTGTCCATATTGTAAAAGCGAAGGACTAAATTAGGAGTCACAGGGTTTTGTGTACAGAAATCATCTTTTTCACAAGCTATTAAACTTGCTATGATTATGAATAGCGCAATGTATTTTTTCATATAATTGTTTATCTGTTTATCTGTTTATCTGTTTATCTGTTTATCTGTTTATCTGTTTATCTGTTTATCTGTTTATCTGTTTAGTTGTTTATGCGTTAAGTTGAGATTTTCTTAATGCGTTTAACATATTGCTTATCTTTTCTAGCTTTTTTCTGACTAAAATATAATCTTTTTCAGAAATATAGTTTAGTTCTCTTGAGATTATGAGTTGATTTAACACCTCCATTGCTGAACTATAAGAAATAGTAATAAAACGTGCTTTATCTTTATTACTTTTTCGTGCTGTACCTTCTGCTAAGTTAGAGGCTATTGAAACTGTAGCTCTTCTTAGCTGTGAGGTTAATCCGAAATTTTCATTTATGGGAAAGCTATCAGTTAAACTATATACGTTTTTAGTTAGTGAGATACTTTCTTTCCAAACTTCTAATTTTTCAAAAGAATAAATTTTCATAGCAAATAAACCTTTAAACAGTTAAATGAATCAACTCAACGATATTACTTCTCAAATAAAACAACAGTTTCTATATGTGAGGTATGCGGAAATTGATCTACTAAACTAATCTTTTTTAATTGATATCCGTTGTTCATCAACTCTTCTGTGTCACGCGCTTGTGTTGCTGGGTTACAAGATACATAAACCATTCTATCAGCATTTAAGTTTATGATTTTTTTAAGCGTTTTTGGTGCAATTCCTGCACGAGCTGGATCTAAAATAATAGTTCTTATTTTGTTTTTATATTGTGGGTGTTCATTTAAAAACTTTCCTACATCAGCTGCATAAAATTGTAAACCTTCAATATTGTTTCGTTTTGCATTCTTCTTAGCATCTTCAATAGCAGAAGCTACAATATCTACACCAACAATTTTAGTGTTATTTGACTTTGAAGCAATAATTTGCCCAATGGTTCCAGTACCACAGAATAAGTCCATCACTACGGTATTGTCAATTGCATCTTTGTTCTCTAACGCATAGTCTACTACTTTGGTATATAGTTTTTCGGCAGATTTAGGGTTGGTTTGAAAAAAGCTTTTCATACTAATTTCAAAGTTTAAACCTAATAACTCTTCAACAATTTTATCTTTTCCATATACTAATTGAATACTTCCAGAAGTTGCGATGGTTCTATCGCCAGTTTCGTCATTAATAGTGTGTAGTAAACCAGCGACTCTATTACCAAATAATTCTACTAAATAGTTAGCAAATTTTTCTAAATCGAATTTAGGTAAATCGTGAGAAGTGGTTACTAAATTAAATAATAATTCATCAGTTTTATATGATTTACGTACTACAAAATACCTAAAGAAACCTTCTTTTTTAGGGCCATGCCAAGGAGCTAAGCCTGTGTTTACACAATATTCTCTAATATTTTTGATGTTATCTTCAACTTGTTTGTCAAATAAACCAGAATCTTTATCAAGATTATCACCCATCCACCAAACACCACGACGCTTAAAACCTAAGGTAAATTCATCAACATCGGTTTTGTTTTTACGGTCATAGCCAATAGCAGAAAAACCGTATTCCATTTTATTTCGGTAGTGAAATACATTAGGAGAAGCGATAAGCTCATCAAACAAATCTTCAATATTCTCAACTTTACCAATACGTTTAAATAATGATAAGGTACTTTCTTGTTTGTATTTGTGTTGTAAATCAATAGGTAACTGGATGTAAGGAGCTCCAGGAATGTCTTGATAAGGAACAGTTACTTCATCATCAGAATGTTTTAAAACATCAATTAACTTACACTCGGCATATTTTTTTTTTGATTTATCTACACGTGCTTTTACTAATTGTCCTGGTAGTGTATTTGGAACAAAAACTACAAAAACACCTTCTTCTGAACGTATTCTTCCAATTCCTTTTCCGCCGAAGGCATAATCTTCAATTAAAATTTCAATGATTTGTCCTCTTTTTACAAATTTATTTCGCTCTCTTCTTGGCATTTTATATAATTTATAGTGTGCAAAATTAGGAAAAGATATGGTTTGAAGGTAAAAAAAAGACTACTCATTTAGAGTAGTCTTTTATCTTGTTATGAAGGTTTTTTTATTGACCTGCTTCTTTTTTAGCTTCTTTTATCATTTCTTCGTTAGCAACAATAGCAAATTCAACACGTCTGTTTTTACTTCTTCCTTCAGCAGTATCATTGGTTGCTATAGGATCTTTAACACCTAGCCCTTTAGTATCAAAACGACTGTTGTTTAATCCTTTACTAGCTAAATAACTTCTTACAGAGTTAGCTCTTTTTTCTGAAAGAGTTTGGTTGTATTCAACTTTACCAGTACTATCTGTATAACCGTAAATTACAATATTAGTATTTTCATAATCTTTAAATACAGGTACTAATTTATCTAAATTAGCTTGTGCAGTAGATGTTAAAGTAGCCTTGTTAGTAGCAAACCGAACAGCATTTTCACCTAAAATAAGTTTAATACCCTCACCAACTCTTTCAACTTCTGCACCTGGTAAAGCTTCTTCAATTTCACGAGCTTGTTTATCCATTTGGTTACCAATTACACCACCAGCAACACCACCAATTACACCACCTAGCACAGCGCCTAATTCTGAGTTTTTTCCACTTCCTACATTATTACCAATAACAGCACCAATAACGGCTCCCGCTGTGGTACCAATAACGGCTCCTTTTTGAGTATTGTTAGCATTTTGAATAGATTTACAAGAAGTAAAAATGGTTCCTGCTAAAAATAATATTGATAAACTATAAATGATTGATTTTTTCATAATGTTTCTATTAATTATTGTCTTTGAAATGAATATGTAATATCTTTTACTTGTCCTGCAACATTAACTTTGTCAATTAAGTCAAAACTAGTTTCGGTTACCTTATTTAATTTTAAAATGTACCCGCTATTAACGTCCTTAGCTTTGTGGTTGTTAATAATTTTTAATACAAAGTTTCCATCTTTATTAACATACCAAGAAATAGGAGAACTAAAGTCTTTACAATTTGTGCTTGGATTGTTTAAGCTCATTTGCCCTTCATTATTGTTTGAAATAAAGCTCCAATTACTACCAACAAAGCAGTTTGAGTCTTCAATATTAAAAGCGTTAACTTTTAAGTATTCAGAACCAGGGAAATTAACAGCTGTAATAGCCCAGTTACCTTTTAGCATTCGCTCCGTTTTGTTGTCTAATTTTGTATTTGTTACAGACGTAGATTTACACCCGATTACAGCTATTGAAAGCAGTAATAAAAATAAGATTTTTTTCATAAAATGATATTTAGTTAATTTCTTTAAAGGTAAAAAAAAAACTGATTAACTATGGCTTTATGGTAAACCATAAAAAAGTTATGTTGTTTATATTTTTAGACCCTTTAAAACCTATGAAAGTCACTTAAATTTAATATTTTTGTTTTTAGGGATGATTTCTTTCCCACGCTGAATTTTCGAAACTTCTTTTTCGAAAGGATAAAGGTAGATAAGGAATGGTTATTTTATAAATTTTAAAAAATTAAGAAAAATGGCTGTTTTAGACCAATTAACTTCGCAACAAGCGATTGACTTAGAAAACAAATACGGAGCACATAACTACCATCCATTACCAGTAGTATTGAGTAAAGGGGAAGGAGTATATGTATGGGATGTTGAAGGAAAAAAATATTATGATTTTTTATCGGCTTACTCTGCAGTAAATCAAGGGCACTGCCACCCAAAAATAGTGGGAGCAATGGTAAACCAAGCGCAAACATTAACATTAACGTCTCGTGCTTTTTATAACGATATGTTAGGGAAGTATGAAAAGTTTGCAACTGAATACTTTGGTTTTGATAAATTATTACCAATGAACACAGGTGCTGAAGCTGTTGAAACTGCTTTAAAAATATGTAGAAAATGGGCGTATGAAGTAAAAGGAATTGAGGAGAATGAGGCGCAAATTATTGTTTGTAAGAATAACTTCCACGGAAGAACAACGACGATTATTTCTTTTTCAAACGATCCTGTAGCTCGTAAGAATTTTGGACCATTTACCGAAGGGTTTATCAAAATTGAATATGATAATTTACAAGCTTTAGAAGAAGCTTTAGAAAACAATGACAATATTGCTGGTTTTATGGCGGAACCTATTCAAGGTGAAGCTGGAGTGTATGTGCCTTCTGAAGGATATTTAGCAGCTGCGAAAGCGTTATGTGAAAAGTATAATGTATTATTTATTGCAGATGAAGTACAAACAGGTATTGCACGTACAGGAAAATTATTAGCAGTGAACCACGAAAATGTACAGCCAGATATTTTAATTTTAGGAAAAGCATTAAGTGGAGGTGCATATCCAGTATCTGCAGTATTAGCAAACGATGACATTATGAATGTTATTAGACCTGGTAACCATGGTTCTACTTTTGGAGGGAATCCTGTTGCTGCAGCGGTAGCTATGGCAGCTTTAGAGGTAGTTAAAGATGAAAAGTTAGCTGAAAATGCTGAGCGTTTGGGTAAAATATTTAGAGAGGAGTTAGCGGAGTTTGCTAAAGAAAATGAGTTGGTAACGTTAGTACGTGGTAAAGGGTTATTAAACGCTGTTGTAATTAACGATACTGAAGATAGCTCAACTGCTTGGAATATTTGTTTAAAATTACGTGACAACGGATTGTTAGCAAAACCAACACATGGAAATATTATTCGTTTTGCACCACCATTAGTAATGAACGAAGAGCAATTAAGAGATTGTATTGCAATAATCAAGAAAACGATTACAGAGTTTTAATTGTTCTTATTGAAATAAATAAAAAACGGTGCTAGATTTAGCCCCGTTTTTTATTTGTCTTTTATTAGTTTTTGCACTAATGCTTTTAACTCTTTGATTTCTTTGGTTTGTTCTTCTAAGGTTTTAATTTTCTTTTCTTGTACTTTTAATTGTTTTTCTTGAGCGATGGTGTATAAGGTTAACTCTTCTATTTTTTGAAGAAGTTGTATTTGAAAATCACCAATATTTACCCCATTTTTTTCCATTTCCTCTGCTGAAGCAATTTCAGGTAGATGTTTTTTCTCTTTGATGTATTTTTCAATTTCTGTTAGTGTAGGTAGATTATAGTTTTCTTCAAAAACAAAATCGGCGGTAGGGGTGTTGGTAACTTTTATCTCTTTTGATTCTATTTTACCTAATACGGTAATATTATTAGTAAATTGAGTTTTACCATCTTTAAAAATTTTCATTGTAGCACCCAATGTACTTCCGTTCGGGTAAAAATGAATTCCAGATGTTGTATTAGCTGCTATTGTAGGGATTCCAGCACCATATTTATTTCCCCAAGAGAGATTATGACCATCTTTTATTATTATACTTCCATCAACTTCTAGTTTTTCTCTTGGATTGGTGGCTCCAATTCCGATATTCCCATCATGTCTTAAAGTTAGGGCTTTGTTGTTTCCATAACCGATATCCATATTTGCATTAGGATTGTTATCACGTGTTGTAAAGAACCAGTCCGACCCACCATGAGTTACTGGAGCTAATGATAGCCTTTTTATTTCAATTTCAGAACTAGGACTTCCAGTTTCTTGGCTATCACCAATTTGCAGTGTTGCATTAGGTAGGTGTGTACCAATACCTACATTACCATTTGTTTTGATGTATAGTCCTAATCCTGAAATCCACGGACTAGTACCATGGGCAATATAATAATGAGTAGAAGTATTACCAATTCCATATAAACCTACTCCCCCAAATCGAGTTGTTTTATCTGAAGCAACATTAAAGCTTCCTCGTGCCCATCCTCCAGAGGTTATAGGCGTATTAAAATTTATAGAATTACCATCCATTGTAAGAATACCAGTAGTTGAGTTATTACCATTAGTATTCCATTGAGCTTTTATTCCTAAATTGAGTCCTATAAGAGCTATAATAGCAATTTTGATTTTCATGTTTGTTATTTTGAATTGTTTTGTATTGTTTCTTCTAATTTAGATACTCTTTGTAATAATGATTTTAGAAGAGCGTTCTCTTTTTCTGTTTTAGAATTTTGTTTTTTTAACTTTTCAATTTCCTTTTGTTGCTGAATAGTATACAAAGTCAATTCTTCTATTTTTTGTAAGAGTTTAGCATCCATTTCACCTAAAAAGATCCCATTTTTTTCTACTTCTTTAGCGCTAGGGATGTCTTTTAAATGTCCTTTTTCTTTAATGTGTTTTTCTACTTCTTCAAGAGTAGCTAGGTAGTAGTTTTTTTCAAAAACAAAATCTGACCATCCTGTTTCAACTTTGATTTCTTTAGCTCTGATTTTTCCATTTACGGCTAAATTGAAACCTTTGGTATCATTTGTTCCAATACCCAATTTGTCTAAGATATTAACTTGTGATTTATATGTTATATAGTCTCTTGTTTCATTATTTACAACAGTAGTAGGCGTTGATATAGTAATTAAGTTTTTATCAAAACTTGTTTTTGAAAGCCCAGTTATATTGATAGTAAGATTATTTTTAGTGGATACTAAGTGGTAAATAGGTATTTTTAAATGATTATTTTCATCTAAAAAAGCTTCACCTAATTTCCATTGAGTAGAAATTAATCCAAAAACGGTTGGTACTTCACTGTTAGCAGTGTATAATATCCCAACATTTTTACCAATTTGGTATCTCTTGGTGTATTTTCCAACACTATTTTGATAACTAAAACTAGAAGTTAAAGTAATTTCCATGTAACCTCAAAATCTAATGTCTCCAAAGTCTATATAGGAAACTTGATTTGCAGAGCCCGTTGGTAAAATATGGACTGTCTTTTGTAATGTTAAAATGATGACCTTGAGCATAGGAACTTGAAATAAATTCTATGATAGCTAGGATAGCAATTTTGAATTTCGTTTTCATAAAATATTTATTTAAAGGGCAAATATAGTCTTTTTAATTATTTTTTTAATTGACACAAGTGGCATTAGTTTGCCATTTCATAAATATTCAGGTGTCTTTTTAAAATTCCAGAAGGTGTGTTTTTGGTTTCATCAAAAATTCGGGTATCTCCAAAAAGGATAAAACTTTCTTTTGCTCTAGAAACTGCTACATTTAGCATGTTAGGCTTGTTGTCTTTTTCAAAAAAAAGAGTTCCTTCATCGTCATTAGAGTATACGGAGCTGAACAAGATAATGTTTCGTTCTGCACCTTGCAATGCGTGTACCGTGCCTAGTTTTATATCGCTTACTTTATATCCTGCATCAGTTAAAGCTTTTGATAATTCTCCTTTTTGACTAGCAAAAGGAGTAATAATCCCTAACACACTTTCAATAGAGTCTACATCGTATGCTTCTTGAATGGTTTCTTTGTTTTGTTGTAACCAAGAAATAATAGCTTTTACTTCGCTAATGTTTTGACGACTGTTGTATTTGCGCTCACTAACTCCTTCTATATGATATGCCATCATTGATGGAAATGCTTGGTTTTCTTTCGCTTTTCCTTTCATAGGTTTTAAAATACCATCGTACGCTAATTCGTTACAAAAACTAATAATTTCATCATTACATCGTCTGTGTTCCAATAAAACCAATCCTTGTTCTTTTTTTGCGGGTAATGGAGTTTCAAATTCACAGGCGTTTTGAGCCATTTTCATAATACTTCCGCTAGAAGCTAAAAAACCTAATTCGTCTAAATGTGCATCATTTTGATTTTCAATAATATCAAGACTAGTTAAGTTTCCTTGGTCAATTTTTTTAGGAATAGACCAAATAGGTTCTATTTGTTGTAAATCACCTATTACAAAGGCTTTTTGAGTTAATGAAAATACAGGAATACTTACTTCTGGAGTAACCTGTCCTGCTTCATCAATAATTAACAAATCTAAAAAGTTGTATAGTGGTAAGTATTCAAAAATAGTTTTTCCATTTTCGTTTTCTCCTTGAAATTGACTGTATAAAAAGTGACTTGGTGCTGTATAAAAAGTAGCTACAAAACAAGGGGTGAGCATAGCTCTTCGTTTCCATTTTGCTTTAATAGCATATTCTCCTGTTCCTTTTTCGGTGTTTTTTTCTAACATCTCTTTGGTTTCTAGTAACCAACGGGCTTCCCAATAATGAGTTGCTAACAAGAATGCTTTATGACGTAAACCAATATCTAACTCATCATAAAAGAAACGCTGTGTAGCATCGTTAGATTTTATTTTTTCATATTCATATACCCACATTTGTTCTTCTGAAACAAAAGGAAATCCTTTAATGTTATTTTCGTACTTCCAATTTTTTAGGTTTAAATGTGATTGCATTAGCAGGTTTACATTGTTTATACATTCTTTAATATATGCTGCAGCTTTTTTAGCGTCCAACAGTGTTTCTGCTGTAGCCTTAAAAATGTGTTCCGTATTTTTTGCTTCAAACTGAGTTTCATCAATAAAATAGTGCTTTACCTTGCCAATAAAATCGGTGTCTTTTGTAGCTGTTTTTAAATCGTTTAAAGCAGTTCTCCATTCTTGTAGTTTGGAAATTTTAAACGTACTTTTTTCGATAAAATCTTCTTCGTGTACAAGTATGCTGTTAATATAGTTTATCGCATTTATATAGTTTCTAGAAAAGTCAACTCCGTCAGCTAAAATATTTTGAATACCCATAATTTCTTCTTGTAGATGGTTACACACATCGTCAAGTGAATTTGTTTGGGTATTGAAGTACTGACAGTAGTTTGTTAAAAAATAGTATGCTGCTTCAGAGATATATTTTTCATTTTCTAGATTGCAGAGTGTTCCTTCATGACTAAATAAATTACCTTTTAAATAATTGATGTTAGACAGTTTTTTCTCACTTTTTGAGTTGGAAGGAAGATAGGTGGCATACCCGTTAAAATCAGGAATCCAACGATTGGCTAATTCTCCCATAGTACTTTCAGAGTTGATAAAACTATCAATAATATTGGTTACTGCCTGGTTGTTGTTAGAGCAGGCTAAAATTATTGGAGCTTCTTCACCGTTAATAGCAGCTTTTACAAACTCGGTAGCAACTAAACTTTGCAATAGTGTAGTTTTTCCAGTTCCTGGAGGTCCGTTTACAGCGGTAACTGCATTTTCTTCGGCTACCAAATACGATAACAATGTTTTTCGCTGACTCACGGAAAGAGGGAATTTATTTGACATTTGCCCTAAATGCAAATGGTTATACACTAAAAATCCGTTATCGGTAATGGCTTCTTGTCGTTTTCTTGTATATGGATTGATAATTTTAGAGAGTACAGGTAATTCATCCGTGTTTTTAAGTAGGTTTTCGTACAGAAATAAAATACTTTTTGCGGTAGAAATTTTAGAACTTAATGCAAAATAAGTAAGTTCATATTGTGTGGCATAGCGTTCTACTTGATAACGATATAAGTTGCTAAAAGTTATGGCAGAAAACACTTCGTTAATATAGTTCCAGTACTCATCCCAAGGTATAGGATTTTCACTGTTTTCAAAATCGGGAGCGTCTAGGTCTTTAGCATCTAAAACGGTGTCGATAGAAGAGAAGATAAAATCGTTTTTAATATCTGCCATAGGTGTTAGATAATTGCGAACAATTAAAGGAAATCCATCTTTTGGAGCCGATAATTGTCCTGAACGATTTACAATAGCACTAATCCAAAAAGGATGAATAGTACGTTGTTTGAATTTTGTGTTGTCGGTTTGATATACTAAATGAAAGGGGGCAATTAATATTTTTGTTTCCTCTACCTTATGCCACTTAGGGTTATCTTTTTTAGTGATTCCTTTTAATCGATTAATTTTACGTTCTTCAACATCTAATAATTCATTAGCTTGTTTGGAGTTGATAATAGCGTTGCTTAAATCGGATGATTTTTGATGAAAGAGGTTTTTTATTTTACTAATGTCAATCGCTAAGTTTTCACTATCTGATAAGCTGTTTTTATAATATTGTAACCAGTTTTTTTCGTCGTTCATAGTTGTTCTCGTACTCTTGAAATGTGATTTTTTTCTGTAAGAAAGGGTGCGAAAATACTATATTCAAGGTGTGAAAAAATAGTTTTTGCTAGCTTTTTATTAACGAAAAAATAGGAGAGAGGATAGTGGGTTTGTTTTCAGTAAATTAAAAGATGTAGTATGTTAAAAACATGTTTTAAGTTTAGAAATAAATTTTAAATGGGCTTCTAAATATTTTTTTTCTTGTGAAGCAAATAGTTTTTTTACTTAATCGTTTTATATGTGTTCGTAAGTTTAAATTTATTCGCTCTATGCTGTTCGCACAATATTGAAATATTCTGTGAATTTCTTTTGGAATAATACTCGAATACATATTCAATCCGTTGGAGTAGGAGTGCTTTATCTATAACTGATCTTAAATTTTCTGTATTTCTACCTCCAATTCTATAACCGATAACATTTTTAGTCTTTTGCTCAATAGCATAGATTAATCAATTATGTGATTTACCATTTGCTATTTTTATAAATAGCTCATCTACCTCAAACTTACAACCGAACTTATTAAAATATGGAATCTTAATTTGTTTACTAATCTTTAACATTCTTGATAAAACTGTCTTAGTAGAAATATTCAGTATTCGACTAATACTTCTGACTCCACAACCTTCTTTAAGTAATTTTTTTATGAAATCATTTGTTGAGGCTTTGTAAGATTGATAGCTATATTCTAGCTGAAAATATTTCTTACAATTTTTACAGTAAAATAGTTGTTTGTTAATACGAACACCTTTTTTGATGCAATTATTGGAATTGCATTTTTTACATCTCATAGCACTTATTTTTAAGTGCCAATTTAATACATGTAGCTTAAAAAAACTATATTTATAACTGTCTGACTTACAAAGTTGTTCTTACCTCGTTTTTAATAAGCATTAGTTTACTAGATTACCGAAATGCTGAACAACTTAATGATAAGGAATTGCTAAATTTATTTAAGGAAGTAGAACAAATGGAAAACGAAGATAAAACCACACTATAAAAACTTATAACGTGGCTTATATCTCTATTTTAAAATTTAATCTTTAGTTGCTTACTCCTTACTCTTACTCTTCACGAGCAAAGGATGCTCGCGCTAGCGGGGAGAGCTTCTGATAATGATTAGCAAATGAAAACAAAAAGGTTCTATTTGAGTTTTTTTTTTACTGTTTAAGAACATTTTAGTAGGTTTTAAGTATTTGTTTTTGTGAAGGTTAAGATAATTTTACATTCAGATACAAGTTAGGCCGAAATGTATTGTACAAAAAAACATTAGAAATTTTAAAAATTAAATTATGACAAATTCAGATTTTAAACACAAACCAAAAATTACCTTTATAGGCAATTGCATTCTACTATTCTTATTATCATTATTTCTTCAATCTTGCAGTGATGGTCTAGAGGAGAATATCGAATTGACCGATGATACAGTTTCTAAAGAATTAAAAGCAGGAGATAAATTAGTTATTAGCGAGGAATTCATGGAGCAATTAAAAACTAAATCGAAATTAAAACATGATAAGGTAAGTAATAGAGATTTACAGAATCCAGAACCACTATCTTTTTTTGTGAGTTCATATATAACTCCTAATGATATTAAGTCATGGGGGTGGGCTAGTGGCACTTTAACTCAAGCTACAGATTTAATTAATCGAAGGTATAATGATTGGAGAACAACAGGTAGCGATACTAATGAAAAGATTTACGCAAATAGGGATATCGAAATGGTAATGGGTAAATTACGAGATAAAGATGATTTCAGGGCATATAGGTACAAAAGGTATGGGGAAAATACAAATATACCTGGGACTGATTTGCATTTTAGAACTAGGAGGGTTTATAAAGGGCAAGGATCAGGTTATGAAAAATTAAAAGATTATAATGGATATCTCGGTAATGTAGCTTCTATTTCTAATTATTCTAGTGGAGAAATGCCTCCGACTGTTAATATTACGCATACAGAAACAAGAAGTAATAGTTTCACGATTGAAAAATCTACAACTATAGATAAAAGTTTAGGTTTTGATATTGATATAAATGTTCCATATAAAATGCTAGGGATTCCTGTAACGGGGTCGTATAATGTAAATCAAACTATTAAAGAAGTGGAAGTTGAAACTACAGAAAGTAAATACAGTAAAAGCATTTACATTAATCCAACATTGGATAGTTATAGAGCGAAACCTGGAGAAAGATGTAAATTTATGACTTGGACAGTAATGCATAATTACTTTTATAAGTACACTTTTTCTAATATTTTATATGGTTCAACCAGAATTGTGTGGAGAGAAAAGGACAGATTTTTTTACCTACCAAAATCAAGAGATTTGAATGTTTTATCCGCAGAAATGTTATTACATCCTAATTTAAGATCTAAACAAATGCTAGACTCTAATAAGGCTTTTAATTATTCTAAATTAAAGTCTAATATAGAGGTAGTTTATGATAGAGTCCAAGAAGTTTTTTATGGAGCAAAGTGTACAAATACATCAACAAATAATGTTAGATATGTTGGGAATTATTATGATCCACAAAATAATTATATCCCTAATCTTTAACCTTAAGTTCTTGTAATAAATGAATATGATACTTATTTCAAAATTAAAAAATAAAGTATATTATGTTGTTTTTATACTTCTAATTTCTATCTTATTTATGCTTTTTGTAATAGATTATAAATTTAATAACCTAGAAAGTAGATTGGAGACTACTATAAAGTTTATGGATAAAATGGAGGCAATTGAAAAAAAGAATGAAGAAAGAAAGAAAGCTCTTGATTTAAATTCAAAAGCTCCAATTCTTGAACTTTTAGATGAAAATGGTTCATTAGTAACTTTAGAAAGTTTATCTAATTCTAATGCACTATTGGTTTTCTCAGAAATTGATTGTCCTTATTGTATTAATTCAATAACTAAGGTTAATGAAATTGTAAAAAATAATCCAGACCTTAAAGTTTATTATATTAATTATAATTCTGAACCAGAAAAGAACAAGGTGTACAAAAATAAACATAAATTAAAAGCATCTGTTTTAAGTGGAACAGATATGACCTTTGAAAGGTACAAAATTCAATCAACACCTACTTTTATACTCTTAAGTAAGGATAATATAATCCTTCAAATAGGAGGAGAAATAGATAATATAGATTTTTCATTATTATCAAAAAAATTATAATGAAAATTTTCGAAGAATAACATTAAAGAAATAAATACAAGTTTATAAAAGAGGTGGTTAATATTTTTAATCATCTCTTTTCTTTATTCCATGAAATTAATTTTTTTGTTGTTAAGTAGATTACATTTTTATAGTAGACACGTTATAATTATAAAAAAATAAAAAATAATTCATCCTAATATTTTAAGTATAATATTGTATTCGTAAATGTAGAAAACAGGAGAAAAAACTTTTTTAGAATTAATTTACCACATTAAGCAATAATAAACCTAGGCTTTTAAGGTTATAACAAAACTTCAGTATTTCGATGAACATAATATATCGCTCGAAAAGAGTGGTATGTTTTTTGTAACTATCTGACTTACAAAGTTGTTCTTACCTCATTTTTAATAAACACTAGTTTACTAGATTACCGTAATGCTGAACAACTTGATGATAAGGAATTGCTAAATCTATTTAAGGAAGTAGAACAAATGGAAAACGAAGATAAAAACACCATTAAGCAACTTATAACGTGGCTTTTATCTCTATTTTAAAAATTAAGTTCTAATTGCTTACTCTTAACCGCCACTAGAAAGGATTCTAGCGGGAGCGGGGGTCTTTGGATTATTTATTTTCTAGTTTGGTAATCGGTAATATTTTCACCCCCTTTGGTAGTATAAAAATATCATTTTCTATTTTTTTCCTCTCAATATCAACCGCTATACTAGATGATTTAAATTCACTTACATCCATAATTATTTTAAGCGGTAATGCTTTAGCTTTTTCTGTATAAAAGCTCCAGTTTGCATAATTATGATTTAAAAATTGAGCAGCATTGATTTTAAAATCTGTATTAAAATAATAAGTATAAGTTCCTTTTTGTGTATAAATAATTAATTCATCACACAAATAACCTAAAATAGTTTCCTTTTTTTTATGCAATTCATAATTTAAAACTTCTTCACCTTCTACATTCCCATCACTCCAATAATAATCATTAGATGTAGAGAACTTATTATATAATTTATTTTCAGCGTTAACATAAAGTAGTAGTTGCATAAATTTACCATTAAAGACAGATTTGTAATTTCCATTTTTAAAATAGTACACCTGAGTACCTCCCATTAGAGAGGTTAATTGTTCATTCGACACATTTTTACTCTTACTAACATATGAGTTATTATATACGATCTTACCTTCAAATTGTTGTGCAATACCTTGATAGGATATTATCAATAATACCACCAAGACACCTTTAATTATTGATTCTTTCATTAAAATATATTTCACTATTATTTGGATTTGTTGTAGAGTATACAACCTTGAAAGAGTCTCCTATTTTAATTTTAGACTTATTTATTGTCAATTTTTGATTATTAAAATAAGATTTTTTATTAATATCAAACTTATACTTAATATAAATACCTCTTTTTGCTCTATGCTCCATATCAACTATAATACCAATAGTTTCTTGTCCATTTCTATTTAAATCATATTTATCCCTTAAGGATGAAAAATA
Source organism: Tenacibaculum sediminilitoris (assembly GCF_964513795.1). Taxonomy (NCBI): domain Bacteria; kingdom Pseudomonadati; phylum Bacteroidota; class Flavobacteriia; order Flavobacteriales; family Flavobacteriaceae; genus Tenacibaculum; species Tenacibaculum sediminilitoris. The sequence goes on from NZ_CAZEQR010000021.1 coordinate 23,782, forward strand.
ACCTACTAATATTCCAGAAACTATCAGTATTACAAAACTTATAAATAATATTTTATCTCTTTTTTTATTGCTCAAAATTAAAAACGGGAATTACAGTATCTTGAAAAAATTGTTGCATTACAGCAGTTGTTCCTGTAACTGGTATCGCTACTGATCTCGTTACAGTTTCTTCACTTACTTTACCAACTGTCTTATTTAATACACCTGTGACTTCTTTTGTTTGTTTAGCTTTTGAAAAATCTTTAAATGCTTCATTAGCATTTTTGGCACTAGATCCTCTTGCTGCCTGAGAACTATTACCTGTAGCTCTAATATTATTGGCTTTATCTAAATTTTTAGCTGCTGCATTTACGTCTGATGTTGCTGATTTTAATGCTTTGTCTGAAGATATGTCACTTAATTTTTTAGCTACTTTATCTCCTCCTTCTGCAAGTGCTAATCCAATTGTAGCATCGCTTACAACTCCTGCTACTGTTTTTGTGCTATTCTCAGTTCCAATAACATCTGTCTCTCCATTAAGATTAACATCAATTGCAGCAGAAGCTATCTCAGTACCTGTTCTAACAACTAATCTTCTAGCTACACTAGCCCCACCTGTTAAGGCTCCCTCTACACCTGCAAGAGCAACATCTGCACCATCTATGTTATTCCATAAAGCATCACCTAAACTATCCCCGCTAGCTAAATTAATAGATGCTTGAACAGCATATTCTGTTAAAGCTCCTACAACAGCTCCAATACACCAAGGACAGTTACCATCAGGGTCGGTTACTTCTGTAGGTCTATTCCAAGCATAACTATAAGGAGATTTATCAACTTGCATTTCATCATCCGCTAAAGCATCAACAACAAACCATCTACCTATGGCAGGATCATAATTCCTTGCTCCATAATCATAAAGATTAAGCCCTAACTCTTGATTAAACTCTTTACCATTATAGCCCCATTTTTGAGCTAATGAGTTTCCTATCGGATTATAAGCTCCATTATACCCTTTTTGTTTTAAGCCAAAAGGATAGTAGTTACTTTCCTCTATAATCTCATTGGTATTTGGGTCAGAACTTGCCGTAATAACCCCATCATTGTTATTGTCTGAATATGATAGTCTTACATTTCCTAAATGGTCTTTGTATTGATATATATAGTTAAATCCTTGTGATATATCATTAGTGTTTTTAGGAGACACGTATCCTTCTGCATGGTTAAAGAACTGTAATGTACCATTTTCATACTTATAGTTACCTGCATAGTCGGTAGTGGTACTGTTAGCTACCTTTCTCAGTTTATTACCCGCAGCATCGTAGGTATAATTAATCGTACCGCCTGCTAAAGTTACATTTACTGGTAAGTTTAGGTGATTGTAGGTAATACCTGTAATTCCTTTGTTTCTATCAACAATCATATTTCCATTCTGAT